>JANLFK010000026.1 GCA_024655945.1 candidate division KSB1 bacterium | reverse complement strand
CGCCACCACCGCTGCAGGAACCCCAGTCAGCCCAAACGACCCCAATGCCCCTGGCACCACCGTGAACGCATCCGTGTCATCTGTCACGCCACCAGATGACCCCCGCAACACCACTCCGCTCTCCGCCTTCACCAACACCTGCGCCGCACTGCCTGCCCCATTGGTCACCGTAATGCTGCTCAAACTCGGCCCACTCCCATTCGGCGCCAGGTGACTCCCCCCATCGGCAAAACCTACCCCGATCGTCCCACTCCAAGCGTTGTTGTACTGATCCCGCGCCCCGCTCACACTCAGCTCAAACCCCACCCCAGCTACCTGCGTCCCAGGATTGCTCAGCGTGAAACTGTGAAGCGCCCCAGGACTCACCGCAATCGGCCCAGACTGCTGCGATACCCCTGCCGCCCCATCCGTCACCGTCACCGTCTGCGCCCCCGCCGTCTTTAGCACAAACTCAGACTCGCTGAACGTCTTCTGTCCGCTCACGAACCCGCCCGCAGCTGCCGGCAGCGCTGCCAACGAGTCTGTGCTGGACCAACTTAGCGTGCCGGAGTAGGTGGTTACCGTGTTGTCATACGCATCCTTAGCCGTCACAACTACCCGATTGGGGAAAGGTATTCCAGCTGTGCTGCTTGTAGGCAGACCGCTGAGTATAAAGTGGTGCAGCGCACCTGGCACGATCT
>JANLFK010000025.1 GCA_024655945.1 candidate division KSB1 bacterium | reverse complement strand
AGATCGTGCCAGGTGCGCTGCACCACTTTATACTCAGCGGTCTGCCTACAAGCAGCACAGCTGGAATACCTTTCCCCAATCCGGTAGATGTGACTGCCTATGATGTCTACGGCAATGTGAAGACCAACTATGTCGGGCAGGTCTACTTCACCTCGACAGATGCTGCGGCGACCTTGCCGTACACCTCAGGGAGCCGGTACACCTTCACCGGAGGAGATGCCGGTATACATAGTTTTCCTGGCGATGGATTTGTGCTGCGGACTGCGGGGGCACGGACAATTACCGTGACGGATGGCAGCATTGCGAGGGAAAGCAGTGCTATTCAGGTGAGCGCGGGGGCAATAGCGGCCTTCGACTTGAGCGTCGGGTTGAGCCAGGTGGCGGGGGTGCCATTTCCGCTGTCGGTCAACAATGCGGTGGACAGTGAGGGGAACCCGGCTTCTGGCACGGTGGCGGTGACTGTGGCGAGCGGTGGAGGCAATTCGCCCAATGGCAGTGTGCCCACGCTGAGCTACATCACGGTAGTGGCGGGCGCCGGGAGCGCCAACCAGACGTTGGTGAACGCCGTGGGGACGGCACTGCAGGGGACTGTGGGCAGCGTGGTGAGGACCACGGGGACCATCAGTGTGCAGCCAGGGGCATTGGGGTCGTTTGGGCTGACTGGGGTTCCTGCAGCGGTGGTGGCG
>JANLFK010000024.1 GCA_024655945.1 candidate division KSB1 bacterium | reverse complement strand
GGAGCTGCTCAGCTCATCCCGATCGTGGGCGATTATGGACTCTATCCTGGATCTGAGTGTCCCCAGGAGATGATCGCTCAGCTGGAGCTGGGCTGCGACCGTATCGAGCATCGGCAGCGTCTCCAGATCGATATTTATAACGTTCTCCACAGACTGATGCAGCGGCAGGTTGACTGTGGCCAGCCACTCTGCATGCACGTGTGCCCGGATGAGGGCCTCGTTGGTTAGATCGATGCGTGGGGCCTGCACGCTGCCTGCCACCATCTCCTCACGGCTGCGGAAGAAGTACTGATCGTGGGGGCTGTAGGCACCACAGTAAGCCATGATCAGCCCTGCCTGGCCCTGGCGCCCGGCCCTGCCGCTGCGCTGCGCGTAGTTGGCAGGTGTTGGGGGGATGTTGCGCATGTGGACCGCGTCCAGGTCGGCGATATCGATCCCCAGCTCCATGGTCGGCGAGCAGACCAGGTATGGCAGCGGTGGATCCTCGATGCCTCGGAACCTACGCTCACGCCTCTCGCGCTCGCCCGGAGTCACCACCTGCGCGGTGTGCTCCCGCGCCTCCAGGGAGGCAAGATCAGAGGATGACTCCATGTAAAACTGCTGGAAAAAGCGGTTCACCTCTGGAGTCAGGTCTGTCGTGCGTCTCGCCCAGATCGGGTCGGGTTGCGGAGGGGTCCCGTCTCCGAGGCGCCAGATGATGCATCCAGCGTCTAAACGGTAAAGACGGTGGTCCTCATAAGTGTGCTCTCGCAGCAGCCCCCATCCTACCAGCACGTTCAGAAGCATGTCAAGCAGGCGCTCGACGTCCGCGGGGTTGAGCTGGAGCGATCGCTGCAGGTAACGTCCGAGGAGCGATCTCGCGGTGATTTTGAAGTAGCTCTCGCGTGGGAGGCGCGCAGCCTCGCCGGGACGCATGAGTGCAGGAGCCGGATATATGGAGGGGTTGTCGGGATCGAGACCCCACAACT
>JANLFK010000023.1 GCA_024655945.1 candidate division KSB1 bacterium | reverse complement strand
TAAGGTAGATGACCTGCTTCCTCAAAGAAAAAGCCTGAATAGATGATACACTATCCTTTTCTCCCCCGCCTTCATTGCAGGGAGGATTTTTGTTATAATAATACAACTTTTGCCTAAAGCTGCTTGGCGAGATATAAAGGTTACTGCTAATGCTCGCCGCTTGCGATAGGAGGGAAGTAATGGCTTCTACAAAGAGAAAGGGTTGGCTAAATGGCGGAACTTGAAAAGAGGGAGGTTGTCGGGACACCAAAAGAGTTTGCCATTTACTTTGCGATTAATATCGCTATCGGCTTTGGACTTTATCATGCACTGCATAACATGCAGCAGACCATTGCCGGAACTATTTTTATTGCCCTCGTTATCGGCACCCTCATGTTCTGGAGATTCAGGGTAGCCATTGCTTTTATCGGCGTAGTCCTACTACTGCTCACCAGAACAATAGACTTAGAGCATACCATTGCCTTTATGAACCTGGATGTCATCCTATTCTTGGTGGGAATGATGGTGATTGTTGGGCTGCTGAGGCGCTCCGGGTTTTTCCGATGGCTGCTGGCAAAGGCGCTAAAGATTTCCAAATTTGAACCGAACCGGCTGATGCTCATCATCCTGGCTATGTCAGGCATAATGGCAGCTATGGTGGATGAGGTAACCTCTATACTCTTTATGACAGCATTGGTGCTTGACCTCTGTGATTATTACGAGGTAAGCCCGGTAAAATATATCATATCGGTGGTATTAGCCACCAACATTGGCAGTTCCTGGACAGTTCTGGGAAACCCGATAGGGATTCTGATTGCACTCAGGTCAGGACTGACCTTTGAGAATTTCATAATGACGGCTTTCCCTATAGGAGTAATCTCATTCCTAGCCCTTATGGTCATAGTTTTGATATGGCAGAGGGGTGACCTCCGCCTGGTTAAAACGAAGGTCAAAGCTAAATCAAAGGAGAGCGAGGAAGGTTTCCTGGATGAATGGGCTAGGATTAAGGACAGAAGACTCTTTACGGGTAGTGCCGTTGTATTTGTATTGGTTATTATTGGGCTAGCTCTTCATCACCGAATGGAGCTTGCCCTTGGGCTTGAGCATAATACGCTACTGGTGGCTATTGCCATCTGTGGGGCGGGGATAGTGATGCTATGGCAGCGACCCCTAGCCAGGGAACTTCTAATGAGAGATGTCGACTGGTGGACGCTAGTATTTTTCATGTTTTTGTTTGCCAAGGCGGGCTGTCTTAAATATGTTGGTCTTACTGACATAATTTCTGCTTCCCTGTATCAGCTCGGTGGGGGTAGTCTTCTCATTCTTATACCTACAGTATTATGGATTTCGGGGTTTACCTCGGCAGCGTGTGATAATGTGCTGGTGGTGGCAACCTTTGTCCCTATACTTCAGGACCTTACTTTAAAACTGGGTACTCCAGTGCTGTGGTGGGCACTTCTTCTTGGTAGCTGCTATGGCGGTAATATGACGATGGTAGGTTCTACAGCTAATATTGTAGCTCTGGGTATATTGGAGGATAGGAAGGGCTATCACATGACACTTGGATTTTGGATTAAGATTGGTCTGTTGGGCTCCGTAGTGCCAATGGCAATTGGAACGGCGGCATTACTAATTTTCGGTTAAATCCGGTCTCTTCTTGCCAGTAGCGTTCTTTTTATTCAGGCTTTTCTAAGGGGATAAAGAACAGGGTTCACCT
>JANLFK010000022.1 GCA_024655945.1 candidate division KSB1 bacterium | reverse complement strand
GCGACAAGATGATCCTTGATTCCCAAAGTCCACTTTACTATCTTTTCCATCGGCACGACAGACCTCTTGGTCACTCCGGGTACTGCGTGTTGCCCCAAGAGTTACGAATATCTCTGATGCCTTTCAAGTATCTACCTCAAGCTCACCCTGCACAACTTGTAAAGAAGACCCGGTTCATGAAAGTCTGTGCCCCGAGACCTAGGGCAACTCATTCTCAGCGGAAGCCATGCAGGAGGATCTGCAAATGCGCAGGACATTGGCGGCGGTTAGCGTGACCATCCTGTTTGTCTTGTCATGGGTGGAGATGTGGGCTCAGACCCACGACTGGATGCAACTTGAATCCGGTCTGGATGTACGGTTTGTGGAAGCACAGCAGCACACCCCTGTGGGCAATTCTCGAATCACGGTCGTCGGTTTGGACCCCGGACGCTGGCAGCTCGTGTTCATCGGGAGGAGCAACACGAACGAACCTCACGGGCTCACGGCACGTGAGTGGTGCGCGCGCTACAATCTGAAGGCCGCAATCAATGCCGGGATGTTCGGCAGCGACTACAAGACGCACCCGGGGTTTCTGCGATCTCGCGGCCACACAAACAGCGCCCAGGTGAACAGCTATCAATCGGTCGCTGCGTTCGATCCACGTCCACGCAGCGAAGCTCCCCCATTTCATATCTTTGACCTGGACGAACCTGGCGCCAGCTTGGACTTGATTCTGCAGAGATACCAATCAGCAGTTCAGAATCTGAGGCTGATCAAGCGGCCGGGCAAGAACAGATGGGGTCAGCAGGAGAACATGTGGAGCGAGGCTGCTCTCGGGGAAGATAGCGAGGGCCGCATCTTGTTCATTTTTTCCAGGTCCCCATTCACGATGCATGATCTGAATCGAGAACTCCTATCAGCCGAGATTGGGATTGTCGCGGCCCAGCATTTGGAGGGTGGGCCGGAGGCGCAGCTGTATTTGAAAGCCGGAGGTCAGGAGATCGACCTTTTTGGGAGTTTCGAAACTGGCTTTCGGGAGGATGATACGAACACCTAGGCGTGGCCAGTGCCCAACGTTCTTGGGATTCGGCCCGCAAAATAGAGGTGGCTAACACGGGCTTGCACCTGAAGGGCTTCGCTCCCGGCGGATGCCCAAGCCGTCAGGTCCCCCAAGAAAGGGTGCGCAGTAACCGACCAACATGACACGAATAAAAGGCGGATTTGCTGTGGACGAGTCGGACGGCAGTCATAGTTGCCCGAACGCGACCCGCAAATTGATCCCAGAAAACCCTGAAGACCTGGGAAGGCAATGCGGGCGCAACGCGACTTGTGACGGGGACGGTCGGCACTTCCTCAGAGCGTAGCCTACCGGTTCGCCTCCGGTCGCGTTCGCTTTCCCGTCGTGGCCGAATCGGAGGTGAACCATGAACAACAAGAATCCGCTCCTCGTCCCCGTGCTGCGCGAGATGCTCGCCGCCGGGGATTCAAGAACCCTCAAAGATTTCTGCGAATCGGGACACCCAACTTTTCCTAGGCATCGGATGTCCACACCCGAAATCTTGCGTTTGCCCGCTCGGGTTGTCTTTGCATCCTCGGCTGCCCCAGCTGATCAGAAACGGGGTCAGAACCGCAACCCCAGGGTGAGGAGGGTTGCGCCACGAAAAAGGAGGTCCTCGCGCGATTCTCGAAGTGGACCAGTATTCAATTGCCCAAAGCCCAACCTCTGAATGATGCGTATGAGCGGCGTCTGGTGCAGCTGTGCAAAGTTCCCCTCCAGGAATGACATAGCCAGGCAAGACCTTCCCAGTGGTGTCGTGGTCGGGCTGGTGGAGGAG
>JANLFK010000021.1 GCA_024655945.1 candidate division KSB1 bacterium | reverse complement strand
GCCCGCGAAAAAAAAGTCCTTGACAGCGGCCCCTTTTTTTTATCTTTAAATGAGACATTCGGGCACTCACCCGGTAGTCCCCCGGGGCCAACGCCAAGGTGCGCGTCTCCTTGCCCGACTGTGCCTGCGCAGTGCCTGCCTGAAAAACGTTCTGCAGCTGGACCGTAGAACGGCCCCGCTGGAAGTAGCACACGAGGAGTACCCCCATGGATGGGGTGAACCTGCGCAACCCTGCTCTGCGCTCGGTGCCTGCCCTGAAAGGCGGCTCTCTCAGTCTGCCCGCACTGAGCACGCGCCTTCTCTGTGGCCTGGGCTTGTTGTCCTTTTTGGCCACCCCCTCTGGGGGGCAACTGGTGGCAGTGCGCGGCACGGTGAGCACCCTGGACGGCACGCCCGTAGAAGGGGATAAGCATCTTCACAGCTGGCGCCGATCCTCGGCCCTCTTTCGTGCCAACGGTGTCGCTGGCCCTTGTCAGCGGGGTAGCCTCACCATGCCCCATTCCTGCAGGAGTTCGCGGCAGCACCCAACAGCGAATGGCGATGAGCGGGACGCGCGTACCGTACACTGAGGACAATCTGTTCGGGGAGAGTTCAAATGTTGAGAAGTATTGCTCGCTCTGCTCTTTTCGTGTTAAGCACTATGCTTGTCACAATGCATGGTCACCAGGAGTGTTATCCCCAATGGTCAACTGACCCATCGCAAAACCTTCAGGTACTGAGTAGTCACTGCATGAGCCCACATATTGTATCCGACGGTGCTGGCGGCGCAATTGTGGTTAGTGAGACCTATACCGTGAAGCCTGTCCTTCGTGCCCAGCGGGTGGACAGACATGGGAATATCTTGTGGGATCGTTCTCTGCGGGGTATCAAGGTGTCCACTGCAGGAGATGAACAGTGGAACCCGGTGGTGGTCTCTGATGGGGCAGGCGGTGCCTATATTGGCTTTGATGCCATGTACATCGTGGGACGCTATCTGGAACCGCCAGAGCCCAAGTATAACAGGCGGGCGATAATACAGCGATTGGATGCCCAGGGCAATTTGCTTTTCGGTGACAAAGGGCTGAGTCTTCGCGATTACCCCCTCGATAGTACCAAGGAGGGGGGGGCAATGTGTTCATCCTCTTGTTCCTGACGGCGTGGGCGGCGTCTATGCTGTGTGGTTTGATCCCTACGACCCTGCCGGGCCCACTGTGTATGCAAACCGTGTGAGTCCAGATGGCCAGCTCTTATGGGAAAACAGTGTTGTCGTACAACGGATCTGCCCCTCCATTTACGGCGTAGAGCGCTTTCTGACTTACCCTGATGGCGAGGGTGGCCTCATCACATATATTATAACCAGAGGCGATAATTGGCATAGCGACAGATTCATTCGCATTAACAGGCAGGGGGCAGTAGTCATTGATCGACCTATCAACACGGGGGTTGATTGGGTTTACCCCCGCTATGCCGGCGGCGCGAATGGAGAGTGTATTCTTTTCTGGTGGGATTGGAATCCATTTGGGAAGCCCGATACCATCCGTTGTCAGAAGATCGACCGAGAGGGCAATAAGATGTGGGGAGAGCGACCTGTGGTACTAGATTGTTGCGGTTCCCTTTGCGGCCCGAACAACCGAATAGGGATACAGGTCGATCAGACGGGTGGTGCGTTCCTTGCCTTCGAAAGGGATGATACTTCCAGTGTGCTAGTGCACATGAGTAATGACGGTAGGATACTGTTCAAGAAGACGGTGCCTGGGTTCAACGGGCTGGGTTCCAGCAGGCAGCCGCAAAACGTGATGGTCCCGACCGATCAAAATGGCGTGCTGTTCCATCGTTTCGGACTAAAGGGACAATTTTCTTCTGACTGGGAGGGAGAGCACTATGCCTGTGCGGTAGATTCTGCAGGAAGGGTGCTGTGGGAAGTGTTGTATTCGAATCGGAGATGCGAAAGGCTCAGTTTCCTAGATGTGGTTCTTTCCGATGGCAGTGGAGGTGCCATTTTCGCCTGGGGGGAAAATGTTCCGGCGCGCGGCATCTGGATGCAACAGGTCAGCAGGACAGGGAAGTTAGGAGAGGTAACACACGTTCTGGAACCCAGCACAAGGGAATCAACTCCCCAGGATTTCAGGCTATTCCCCGTCTACCCCAACCCCTTTCATCAAGATGTCCATATCTCCTATCGTCTGGTGCGGACCCTGAGGATTTCCCTTCGAATCTATGATGTTTCTGGCAGGGAGGTAATTGCTCTTGTTGAACAACAACAACCACAAGGGTTGCATGAAATTGTCTGGGACGGACTGGATCGATATGGTACGCCGGTGAGCAATGGAGTCTACTTCTGTGTGCTGTCAACTGCAGTAGGAACACAGATACGCAAGTTTGCTTTAAGCCATTAGCTTTCCGGGAGGATCTTACCATGAGGAAAGGCACTTTCATTTCGAGGGCCATATTTGCCGTTCAGCGCCATATCGGCGGCCTTCAGTCATTGGAGCGGAGCGGGCGACTACCAGTTGTGGGAGGACACGATCCAGTCGTCGCCCACTTGGCAGCAATGGCCAGACACTTTGGCGGTCATCCTGGTGGAATTCACGGACGTAAAGCACGATAGCTTTTGGAAGGCAGACAGTGCCAAGATGTGGGCTTTTGACAAGACCTACACCTGGCAAGACTTCTACAACTTACTGGCTTCGGACAGTTCTTATCTGGGAGAGTCACCCGATAAAGAGAAAGTATTTGGGAGTCTGCGGGACTACTTTTACAGCATGTCCCAGGGCGCCTATCGACCCGTGGTCGAAATCTTGAACGATATGATAGCGGTAGACCAGCCGCCGGTGTGGTATAACCTGCAACGTACAAAAGAATACTATGTCGGGTTGGGGCGCGAACCTGAGTCATTTCTGCCGTTGACGAATCACGCCATAGAGCTGGCCCGCGAGGACGGGAAGAACGTCACCACCAATGCCAGGCGGAGAATCTGTGTCATCTATGCCGGCAACAGGCGTAACGGTCTTGGCGCCTGGGCCGACCTAGGCGGTGACCGGTACATGGCTTTCGAGAGATGGAAATACGACACGAAGTACGGGTACGATAGGGAATATAAAGACGCACCCCTTGCCCACATTGGTGTTCACGCTCATGAGTTCAGCCATCTTCGGTGCCTTGGTCATGTGTCATCCAACCGCTGGAGTTTGTTAGGCGATGGGCAAAAAAACGGACCAGATGGTTCCTCATTTGGCGCCTGTCCTGCGCCACTTAACCCCTGGTTTCGCAGCCTGGATGATTGGGTCTCGATAGAGACCATAATGGGTGACGTGGTCAACGCAAGGTTGGTTTATAACGGCACGCCGAACTACTACAAGATCGGTCTTACTCGATCCGATGGCCGGACGGAATCCATTTTGGTTGAGAACCGCCAATTCAGTTCTGGTTTTGACCGCTACCTTCCCGGTGCCAATGGCGGGACTGGGGTAAAAGGCGGTTTGCTGATCTGGGATATCCTCGGGAACGACCCTTCGAGCCACTTGGCCGTGGATCTTATCGAGGCGGATAACACTCCAATAAATGACCCATCCAGTTTGCCAACTGACATATTTCGCCCGGACGGACCTTATCCGTATAGCGTCATCTTTGACTATTCCTCCCCGGCCAACCTCAAGTTGCGGGATAGCACCCTGAGTCACTTCGCGGTTGAAAACTACACCAGCAACGGGGATACCATAACGGTCAATTTCAGGACTAGCTACCTGAGCGGCGACACCTCGATAGCGACGGCCTTGAGCAACGGTCGCAAGCTGATCCGTGACTCTGGAGGGGCCTACCATCTTGTTTACGACACCGAGGGTGAAATCTATTACCAGAAGTCGACTGATGGCGGGGCTTCATGGGGTGCATACAAGCGCCTCGGCCCCCGCACCGGAAACAATCACTACCCCTCCATCACCGGCACCAGCACGAAGCAGTTTGTGGTCTGGCAGCGGTATAAGGCAACCACTGGCAAGTACGATACCTATTTTGCCAGAAACTTAGGATCCGGCTGGTCCACCGCCGCCATTACCAACCTTTCCAACCTAACGAGCACAACCGACCCCCTGCCGGTGGTGACCTACAAGGCCAAACCTGGCGGTGGGTATCGGCTGTTAGTCTGTGCCAAGAACAGCTCTGGCATTCGCTACGTGACGAACGATGGGGACGGAGAGGCGAGTCAATGGAGCGCCGCCGGCAGGATCCCCTCCACCGGCTCTGCGCACCAGAATCCCAGCCTCTCCATGGGGCCGACCACGCCAGCCGCCACGGTTTACCTCACCTACGACGACGGCGCGCAGGTGTACCTGAACAGCTACACCACCGCCTGGGGCAGCCCGGAGAATGTCTCCTCCACGAGCGGCTGTACGGGGAACACGTGCTCCACCGTCGAGGTGGACAGCGACTCTGGCCAGAATGTGGCCTGGGAGGCCAAGAAGAAGTCCAACAACAAGTACGTGATTGTGCACCGGCGCAAGACCACCAGCTGGGAGCCTTATGTGTACTTTGAGCCCGCCTCCACCAGCACGCGCTACCACCGACCCTGCATTACCGGGCTGAGCCAGGAAAGGCGCGCCATTGTCTGGCATGACGAAGGGGGAGCAGTCTACCGCGCGCTTACGGCCAACGGCCTGTCGTGGTCGGTGGAGGCATGGACGGATACTTACTTGCAGCACCCGAACCTCTCGGCTGGCCGCACGGACTCGGCCAGATTTGTGTTCACCGGCGGCAATGCAGCTCCGTACAGGATCTACCTCAGCGGCAGCCTCCCTCCCCCCGGGGGACAGGCCAAGGCTCTGTTGGCTTCGGGCGACGCAGACGACGAGGTGCGTGTGTTCGCCTGCCCGCTGCGCCACCACCGCGCGGTGCTGCTCAGTGACAAGGAAGGTGACCTCCTGGCCTGGCTGCAGTACGGCGAGATGGAGGCCAGGAGCAGGAAGGGGGACTGTATCCCATTGGAGCTGGTTTCCTGCGCAGGGGCTCGGGAGGAAGAGACGGTGCCGGAGGTGTTTGCCTACCTTGCCACCCAGCCGCTGGTTTTGCCCCACGAGGTGGACAGCCTGGTGTGGGAACAGGAGCTCTCTGCCAAGGGACTTGAGGCTCTGGTTGACTGGACAAGCGGTACACCGGCCGTGCAGGTAGAGCTGGTTGATGAGGCCAGCGGTCAGGCAGTAGCGGTGCTGCACAGGAGCACCCTGGGCGCCCTTTCGCAGGAGGCGCGGGTGGCAGTGGACATCTCCCCCTACGCGGGCAAGGAGGTGGCAGTGGCGGTGCGGCCGGTGGGCTTCCCAGAGGGGATGGAGAAGGTGCGCGCTGCCCTGGGCGAGGTGTTCATCGTCAGCAGCCCCTTTGGGAGGGAGGCTTTGCCGAAGCCGGAGGGGCAGGTAGGTGGCCAGGGCGGCCAGGTGAGGGTGTTCTGCCTGGAGCAAAGCTATCCGAACCCCTGCAACCCCTGTGCGGAGGTCCGCTACCAGTTGCCGGAGCGGTGCCATGTGACCCTGGCGGTGTTTAACCTGATGGGTGAGGAGGTGCGGAGGTTGGTGGAGGGGGTGCAGGAACCTGGCGTGCACCTGGCCCGGTGGGATGGGACAGATGCTGCGGGCCGCCAGGTGGCAAGTGGGGTGTACCTCTATCGGCTGGTAGCGGGGAGCCAGGTGGCGAGCCGCAAGCTG
>JANLFK010000020.1 GCA_024655945.1 candidate division KSB1 bacterium | reverse complement strand
CGGCCCAGCGATATGGAATGCGTCTCGTGGGACGGAGTGCAGCGGGGGCCGACCCTTGTAGGCAAAGTGCAGTGGTGCGCACAGCAGCGGTAGGGGCTTGCCTGCGATGCTGCGGGGCTGGCAGGCGAGGAGGTGAGAGCATTGGCGTTCAGCTGCGGCGGGCATGACGTACCGCCAACTTGTCAACCACGCCGCCCGTGTCCTGATCGGCGCGGTGGTGGCACCTGCGGTGTTGGGATTGGAGAACCGCTACCTGCACCGGCTGCTGTTGTGGCCGCGGCCACTGCAAGTGGGCGCGAGCGCGCGGCGCTCTCCCCCCTTCACGTCGGCGGCGCTGGGTGGACCATTCGCGCGGGGCAAGGCGCGCTGGTACTTTTCGACACGAGCTCCATTTCGTCCGCACAGGGGGCGCGTAAGCAATCTGGGGGCCTAGGTGGGCGATTGCGGCTTGGACCATCACGATGGAGGTGAGCATGTGGCTACTACAAGCAGTCATGGCTCCCTGCAGGAAGGCGACCACAGTCGGAGTCCTTGCGGTTACTGTCTGTTGCGCGGTCGCGTGGTGTGCGGGTTCGGAGGCACCTCCTGGCTCGTGCAGAAAACAGGGGCAATTTGAGCAGATTTTTTTCCTGGAACGCGAGGATTGCTTAGAACAGGACTCGACCGCCCTAATGGTCACTGATGTTGCCGTCGATGAGCGCGGCTTTTTCTACGTGCTCGACGCCACGGCTCACTGTGTGCACGTGTTTGACAACACAGGCCACAAGAGGGGGCAATTCGGGAGACTCGGCCAGGGGCCTGGCGAACTCAAGTCGCCGGGTGGCCTCCTGTTATCGGTGAGGGGCGAAGTCTTGGTCGGGGATGTGGGCAACCGGCGCATTTGCATTTGGGACACATCCGGCAATTACGTGCGAACCGTAGGTTGCACACGTGGGGTAGGGCGAATTAGGTGGCTCGACGAGGCAAAAGGGCTGATTGTCACGCGTTCCTCGGGGGGAGGGGGCGGCGAACCTCTCATGGTCGTGTATGACCTTTCGGGTGCCGTTGTGCAAGCGTTCGCAGTGTGGCCGCCTGAGGTGCTAGAGCTGCAGAGGAAGATGCGGGCACCCATTTCAGGCTCCGCCTTTGAGGTGGCACCAGACGGAGAAGTGTTAGTTTGCCACGCGGCGGTGTATCGAGTAATGCGCTACACCGCCGACGGCGTGCCGTGTGGCCTGATCAGTAAACCACAGGGCAGTGGCTTCATTGCGCCTCCTTCCCTTCCCCCAACAATTTCGTCGCAGTCAGTGCGCGAATGGGGTAGCTCGTGGACAGCCATAGGGAAGCTCGTCGCCCTGGCAGAGGCGGTTGTGGTGCAAATGTGGGGGCATGGGTCGCGCAATGACGCGGGAGCAAGGTCATACCTGGTGGACGTGATGACGCGAGACGGGAAGCCATTTCGTTGTGCCCTCCCCACTGCTGAGAGGATTGTCAGCAGGCTGGACGAACGACGCATCCTCACACTGCAGGAGATCTACAGTGAAGGTCCTTCTTCGCCCCAACTGTTTCTTCGCATTAGGAGGTGGGAGCGCAAACGGTGAGCACACCTGACCGCTGGCGGTACCTGGCTGTGGTGGTCGCGGCCTTTGTAGTGGGACTTGCTCTGGCTACTAAAGGGCGTCTATTGCCCCGGCTTGGACCGATGGCCCCGACGTGCCTTTCCGCCTGTTGGAAAGGGGTTCCGGGCGACCTGCTTCATATGCAGGTCGTGGATACCCGCACAGGGTCGACGTCGACAGTGGACTCAATCTTGTCGGCTGGGCGGCTGGTGCTCCTTGTCGAGGCAAGCTGGTGTCCTCTGTGCTTGGAGCCCTTACTGGTGAAGGTGTTCTCTCAAGAACTTGCTGAATTTTCACTTCGCGGTGTTGCGGTATGCTATGCCTCCGCAAGGGAGGAGGCAAGGCGTTTCTTGTACGGGTCGGCGTGGGGCGGGCAGTCCTATTGGGCTAGTGTGCCACTGCCTGAAGCCGTGGAGGTGCACCTTCAGGGGGTGCTGCGCGCCCTTGTGTTAGTGCCCGAGCGCGACCACCCGTGCTGCTGGCTCTTCCGATGCACCTCTGAGGAAAGGCTCAGACAAGCGGTGCGCCAGATCTTGCGGAAGGCGGACAGGGCTCCATGGGAGCACGTTCGCCCTTAGGGCTACAAGCCTCGCGGGAGGCACCGGCACGCCGCTCTGTGCGAATAGAGAAAGGAGGTGAGGCGAAGTGAGCAAATCGGTGGCACTCCGGGTAGTCTCCGTGCTAATGGCGCTAGCCGCTGGCCTGTGCCTGGGGCGGCTCGCAGATCTGCGCGCGGAGCAGCCCGGAGGGAAGTACTGCAAGGGGTTCTGCATTCGGTGGGAGCCTTGGGAGGTGACCTGGGAGTGCATCGACTTCCAGGCCCCGGACTGTATCCACTGCTCCGTGGTTACCTGTGAGGCACCGGAGTGATTCTCCCACCGGTCAGGGGTTCCGGGGCCGTCGACTCTGCGTGACAAGGTGGGCGCATGAGCTGCCGCAAGGCACACGGCGGCGCCTGATGGACTACCGATTCCCCTGCCGGTCACGGGGTTGGCAGGTCCGAACGGGCTAGCAGTGGGGTGGCTGGTTCCTTGCAAAGGCCTGCTTTGCGTACTTTCGTGGCGAGTGGGCCCGCGATGATTGAACCTATCCTGCGCATGCACCTTGCCAGGGCCCCGAAAGTGAACGTGCACCCGCTTCACACTCGCCGGCACCCACACGGCTGCTTCGTGAGGACCAGCGGAGGCTCTCACACCAGCCGGAGTCCCCGAACCTCCGGGGGGGTGCCGGTACATATCGGCATCGCCACATGGCCTTCTGCCCAGGCCGCGAGAGCCTCCCGGAGGTTCCCCCCATCCCTTGGGCCCAGGGTGCTTGGCCACCGCGGCACTGCTCTCGCCAAAAAAAACACTTGACAGAAATCGATTTTTTTTACCTTAAGCCCGAGACGAGGCGGCCCAGCGATATGGAATGCGTCTCGTGGGACGGAGTGCAGCGGGGGCCGACCCGGAGTTTGGTGAAAGGGAGTTTCCCGGGGAGCCTAGAACGGCCAAGAAATAGGGCAATTCTGAACGAACCGTGCCGACGGTAGCCAAACCATCTTTTCGGTTCGCTACTGACCGGGGACTGCGCTTGTGCGCCAATCCCGGAGGGACCCTTATGCTGGTTGGCCACTCTCTTTCGCCAGCACCGGTGAGGACTGTGCGGTGCCAAAGGGCCGACTAGTCATCCACGTCGGGCTGGGGGCCGCTGCGGGGCTTGTTGCCTTCTGTTTGGTGCGTTACCGTTTGCAAGCGCGGTGGGACCCGCTGGTTGTCGACGTTCTTGACTGTGGCAGATTCTTGGCTTCCGGGCGTGCGGTGTTTGTCGATGCGAGGCCGCCCCAAATGTACCGCAAGCGCCACATCCCCGGCGCGGTCTCTGTGCCGGCCTCGCGTGCTCGCGGGGAAGACAAGCGCCGACTGCGGGCCAGAAAAGAGCTGCGCAGATACCCTGTCAAGATCGTGTATGCCGATCGCGTGGTGTGCAGTCTGGCCACGGTGGTAGCCGAACGCCTCGTGGCCGCAGGATACGATTCGGTGTATGTTCTACAAGGTGGCATCGAGGCATGGGAAGAGTTGGGATTGCCTGTGGAACAATTTGGCGGGGAGGGAGGACCCCAGCCGTCCTGGTGTTATGCTCGTTAGCAGCCTATCCAGTCGGGTGCACAAGGACGCAGACAACGCTTCCCCTGGAGGAGGCCTTCGCTGAGCACAAAAGGCTGGAAATTCGTTCCGAGTTGGTGGGCGAGGTCTATGATGTAGCGGTGCTGGCTGATACCGCAATAGCGTTCACCGACCTGGCGAGCCGGAGCATCTTCGTTCTAGATGCCCGGACCGGCATGCTCAGACAGGTGGGGCGCAGCGGCACCGGGCCGGGGGAATACTTGCTTCCGGCTCAGCTCGAGCAGTGGAGAGGCAGGTTGTTCTTCCGGGAGCTCACCTCCCCGTTCATCAAGGTCATCAGCTTTGATGGTATCCCCCTGGGTGAGATGGCGGCCCGGGGTGCTCCGGTCATCGCCTTCGACGTGTCACCCGAGGGCCTTGTCTACGCTCTTTCCAATCGTGGACCTGCCGTCTACCTGCTCGGGCCCGGCGGCGAGATCCTTGCCGCCTCAGAGGCGCAAGTGCCCGAGGGTTTTCAATTCATTCTCCAAGCTAACTACGGGGGGGGCATATGCATAGACACGCGGGGCTACGTCTACTACGTTCATGCCGCGCCGTACGTGGTCCACAAACTGGATGGCACACTGAAAGAGGTTGCCTCCTTTGACGGCGCCTCTCTCCCTCACTACCACAAGTACCCCAGGGAGCTATTGGGAAGTGGTTACCAGACCACCCCGCCGCAGGTCCGGCAGCAGCTGATGAGAAATGCATCGACCATATTGGGGCTATGGTACGCAGCGCCGGGGTTGCTGTTTGTCAAAGTGTCTGATCCAACGGGGCGCGTCCGTTCGTTTGTCGACGTGTGGTCCACCGACGGCCATCACCTGCGAACATTTGCTGCGCGCCACTATCTTGCGGGGGTCTCATCTGGATATCTTGTTCTCGTCGAGGGCCCAGAGGCAACCACGGAGGGCTCCCGGGTGACGATCAAGCTGCTGTGTGCGGGCTTTTGACATAGCCTTACCCAGAGGCTGCAGGGGTAGCTTTGTGGGCTGCGCCGGCGAATCCTGCAAAGGGGGATGAAAGGAGGTGGGGGACAAATGCTCGGCAGTAGAGTCAAACTAACTGTATGGAGTTTCCTGGTCTTGGGCTTCGCATTTGGTCTCTTGGCCGGTTTCGCCACCGCAGACAAGACGGGCGGAGACCACTGGGCTTGCTTCAATATGCCGAACCAGTGTTGTGTGAGGTTTTCGGATATGCCCAGCGGCGGTAACCTCTATGTCTGCTGGTATGGCTACGAGGGCCGGAACTGCGGTAATTGTGGCTGGACTCAGCAGTAGGACAAACACGTCAAGCTTACTGGTTGGAGCTAGCCCGCTAATTGCGCAGCCCACACCCCCGCACACAGCGTCGTCGAACCCCACGACCGTAGCGTGTGAGTTCTCGAGGCGGGAACAAGACGCCCTCCGTCCGGGACGGTCCGGTGAGAGGCAAAGAAGGCGCGTAGCCCTCGCAGGGGGAAGGGGCTGAAGCTCGAGGTGGCTTGCCTGTGTCGCCTGTGGGCCAGGGCCACCAACAAGGCAGACGAAGCGGCTTCGGTCACGCGATCTTGCCCGTCAGTCTTTGGTCGCTACCCGGGACGGCAACCGGAACTGCCGCTCGTGGGACACGTCAAGAGGGTTCCTACCCCCCCACCCTCACTGCCGTCTGGCCTCCCGAGGATGCAACCGGCACGTGACTGCCTCTCACCCCGGCCAGGCAGTTACCCTGCGGTCGACCTCGCGGCCAACTGGCGGACCCCGAGCACGATGGTGCCAGGGCGCAAGTGCTTTTCGACGCACAAGGTGCCGATACGCCGTCAGGGGCCAGGTTGCAGGGAACTCTACAAGCAGTTCTTGGCCTCTTTTTGCGCCCCCCTGCGCGAAGCGACTGGGGCGCCGGCTCTGTTGGCACCTCGCCACAGCTTGGGGCGCCAGTCCGAGGGGTGTTGCAGAGCCTGTGGCGACGATTGCAGCGAGACAGCGGTTCAGTCGAGAGTCTCCCGCCAATACCCTGCAATTTTCCCCAAAAAACACTTGACAGAAGTCGATTTTTTTTTTCTACCTTACGGCCGAGACGAGGCGGCCCAGCGATGTGGAATGCGTCTCGTGGGATGGAGTGTAGCGGGGGCCGACCCTTGTAGGCAAAGTGCAGTGGTTCGCACAGCAGCGGGAGGGGCTTGCCTGCGATGCTGCGGGGCTGGCGCGCGAAAAGGTGAGTGTATTCTGGTTCAGGTGCGGTTGCCATGACACGCCGTGAACTGGTCAACTGCGCCACTGGCGTACTGCTGGGCGTGGCGCTGGGCGCAGCGGTGGTGGTGCTGCGGGAGAATCGCTCCATGGGGCGGGTGCTGCTGGGGCAGAAGCCGCTGGAGATAGGGCAGAGGGCCCCGGCCTTGGTTGCCCTGGACTTGGAGGGGCGCCCAGTGGAGGTGAAAAGCGGACCGGCGGTGCTGATATTTTTCAACACCACCTGTGGCTCCTGCGCGGAGAGTGCGGCCTCGTGGCAGGCGTTTGCCGAAAGGCTGGGCCAGGTGAGGGTGGTGAGGGTGAGTGCGGATGGACGGGAGCAGACGTCGACGTTTGTGCGGCGGCACGGAGTGGGCTTTGCGGTGGTTGCCGACGCTGAGCATCGAGTGTTGGGCAAGTATCGGGTCAGCTACGTGCCGTTGGTGGTTTTGCTGGATGAGGAGGGGGCGATTCGTTTCGTGCAGCGCTATGGGCAGCGCACGGCGGAGGCGCTGGCGGAGGTGGAGCGGCTGGTGAGTGGCCCTAGCTTGCGCTGAGGAGCGCTGGAGGAGGGAAGGTATGGAGCGGCGCGGCTCACAACTGAAGGGGACGCTGGTGGCGGTGGTGGGGATTGTGGCCTGTGGGGTGTTGGGGTATCTTGTGGTGCGGCACGTGGCACTGCGGCGGCAGATGGGGGCGATGGAGGTGCCGTACATTTGGGATGCCGAGGAGCTGGCCAGGCTGGCGCGGAAGGAGAACCCGGAGGTAAAGGTGGTGTTGACCGGGGAAAAGGGGCTTTGGGACAGGGAGGGTGGGCCGCGGGTGGAGCTGGTGTGGGACAAGGTGTTGGGAAGTTGCGACGATACGGCCTACGCGGGGGCAGGCGGTGGCGTGAACTATATGGCGGTTGCCCCGACTGGGGAGTGGTACGTGGTGTTCAGTCGCTACGGGGAGCTGAAGAAGTTTGATCGGGAGGGCAGGGTCGCGTGGGTGATCGGTGGTCGTGGGGGTGCCCCGGGTCAGCTGGCCATGCCGATGGGGGTGGCATTTGACCCGGAGGGGAACGTGTGCGTTGTCGAGGCGGGGAACAAGCGTGTCAGTGTTTTCACCCCTTCTGGGGAGTTTGTGCGCTCGGTGAGGTTAGATCCTCTTGGTTGGCCGCTGAGCTTTGCCATTGACAGTGCCGGGTTCTACTACGTGTCATGGTATGACGAGAGAGAAGACAAGGTGATTCACAAGTACGACCCTGAGGGCAAGCGGGTGCTGTCGTTTGGCGAGCCAGTGCGCTTCCGTGAGCCCTTGCAAGGCGCAGGATGGTCACTAAGGCGAATGATCTCCTGCGGGCCGATATTGGCCTCGGGCAAATTTCTCTATTACGGGCAAGGGAACCCCTATGAAGTTCGCCGGTACTTGCAGGACGGTCAGTTGACGATGTTGATCGTGCGCAAGAATTCCTTTATGGAGCCCGCCAGATTGAGGTTGTCTCGCGACGGACGCGCGATCCAACTTGGCGGCTACAGCCGCGTCTCCCGTTTGGGTATCTGGGGTGACAAGGTGGTGAGTGTGGTGTGGCTAACCCCTGGCTCGGACCAGAAGCCGCGTTCAGTGCTTGACGTCTTTGCCTCAGATGGGCGCCTGCTCACCCATGCGGCGCCCCCGAGCCTGTTCAGCGTCGCGGCATTTGACGCGGAGGGCAGGATCTGGGGCGCGATTGGCAGGGAGAGTGGAGACTGCTTACAGTCTCTTGGGCGCATCACCGCACGCGAAAGGAGGTGAAAAAGTATGACTCGGCGCGGGCTTCGCCTGGCCTCTGTGGTCCCGCTCCTGATGGTGTGCGTAGTCGTCTTAGTCTTGACGGCGAAGGAGGGGGCAGGGCTGGTCACTCGACCCTGGTGTTGGGACTGCGAGCTGCACGATTGGGGCGGCAACATTGGATGGGGGGCGATCTGTGGCGGGGCATATTTTGGCTACGTGGGTTGCACACAGAGTGATCCCCTCCACTGCTGGGTACAGTACCCCATGTGCCAAGTGCAATCATGACACGTCGGGAACATGGTAGGCCGGGACTGTGGGGTGCGCGAACTTGCTCGCGCACCCCATGCCTTCGCCGGGTGCTGCGCAGTGGGCTCTTCTTCTTACCGGGTGTAGCCCCCCTCCTGAGGGGTATGGCGAGAGGCGTCTAGGAGCTACAGACAGGCTGGTTCGGCGGGCATCTCTGGTTCGACTCGGGAGGCCGGGAAGGCAGGCGGCAGATGCCAGTGGGCCATTGTCAGCTGGTCCGCGCGTAGCTCTGCGCCTCTCCGGCTCGTGTTTGTACCCTGCACTCCGGGAGGGGGCCGGGGGGTGAGCATTGGGGGGCCTCGGTTCGTGGTGTGCCATCGCGTTCTCTGCGGGCCGCGGCTGGGGCGTCGGCTCTGTTGGCACCTCGCCACAGCTTGGGGCGCCAGTCCGGGGGGTGTTGCAGAGCCTGTGGCGACGATTGCAGCGAGGCAGCGGTTCAGTC
>JANLFK010000019.1 GCA_024655945.1 candidate division KSB1 bacterium | reverse complement strand
TCTCATTTAAAGATAAAAAAAAGGGGCCGCTGTCAAGGACTTTTTTTTCGCGGGCAACCTCCGGGAGGTTGTAGCGGCTCGGAGAAAGCCCATGCGGTCAAGTAGGCCTGGCGGATCAACCTCCCGGAGGTGCCCGGGAAGCAGCCGCCGCGACCACCGCATGAAGCCGCCTGTGGGTGCGCAGAGGGCCAGAGATCGCCACGCGACTGCCGCACGAACAGCCTTCTCCCCGCCCGCGGTTACTCATAGCGCAGCGCGGCGCGAGGGTCCACCAGGTGCAGGTAAAGCCCCCAATCCCCCCGGCCTGTTCCACTTTGGCCAAGACCATGTTCACCCCGCGTCTGAGCCGCACCACGAACAGGTCCTGCGCCGGCGCGGCTGCCCGGTGGACATGCTCCCTGTGCACAAGTTCGCCGTTTACCGATAGGGCCACGCCATCGTCGCTCCCCAAAAGGAGCAGCGTTTCCAGCTCCTCGGTGGCTTGCACTTCCGCAAAGGCATAGGCCACCGCGTTCTCCTTGACCGCAAAACAGGCAGTCAGGTCCAAGAAGCCTTCGCGGTTGGCTTCGGCCGGCTGCCACGCCACGGTTCCACCGAGACCGTCCTCGTAGGAGCTACGTTCTGGGCCGTAGGGGCGGTCAAGACCTGCATCGTCGCCATTGTCGAATGGCCCCACCACCTGCCACTTGGTGGTGAACCGGCAAGAAAGACCAGGAAAGTGGGCACTGGTGGTCCAGGTCCTGGCCAGCTCCTTACGGCGGGCAAGGGAGGCGGAACGCGCCTGGGCAAGGTAGAGGTCCCAGGCGGAGAGATCGCCGAGTGCAAAGACAAAGGGCTGCCTGACAAGCCGCAGCTCCGGCGGGGAGGCTTTTACCACAGCCTGTACCAGGGGGTGGATGCGCTGTTTGTCGTTGCGGGCCAGGCTCACTACCTGGGGCAGCATGGCCGCAAGCGAAGGGTCGGCGGGAGAGACTTCCGCCCGCTTGACAAGGGTCTCCAGGGTAACCTGGCTCAGCTCTACTGGCCCGAACGCGGGCAGTGCCATGTCGAGCTCGTCGGTCACCGTGCAGTGCGGGTCGAGGCCCCACCCGTACCACAGGTAGGCGTCCGGTGGCCGCGCCTGCCGCAAGTACAGGTCAATAGAGGGTTCTGAGGACGATGCCTCCAATTTGTAGATGAGGCGCAGGTCCTCCCCCTCAGAGCTCCGGATGGAAAAGCCCATAGGCGGGGTGGAGCGGCACAGTCGACCATTTGCTCCCACAAAGTGCAATCGGTAGCAGGGGTAGCGGAAGGGCACGATGGAAATGTCCGCCAGTTGGAGTCCGGGCCAGATGTCGCGACATCCAAACAGATCGCGCAGCACCAGGAGGGCCAGACGTCTGCCCAGGCGCTTGTGCCCGGCAGTGCTGACGTGGATGGGGTCATCAAGGGGCAGGTCAATGCTGGCCACCATGCCGGCGTGCGTGAGTTGAACTGCACAGAGCCTTTGCTCCTCGCGGACGACATTCCAATAGGGGTTCTCGTTGGCGGTCACGTACCGTCCCAGTTGCACGTAGTAAAAGGGGAGCTCTGGGTTGCCAAAATCGCGGCGCACCGCGGCCACAAAGGCCAGGAATCGCTCGCGGAACAGGCGGGCGGCAGTCTGATTTGCATCCGACTCCCCTTGATAGCACGGCACGCCCCGCAGCTTGCGGCCCACTGCCTTGAAGCGCCGGTACATGGAGCCGTAGAGGGAGGCACCACCCTGATCGCGTTTGGCAGGGTCCCACTGCTCCATGGAGGTGCCTCCATGGGCGCAAGGCACCAAACCGATGGGCACGCCGGTGCGGGCCACCAGCTCTTTGGCAAATGGCAAGCCCAGGCCAGCGCCCGTCTGTGCGTCGCGCTTGGCAGCGGCGCGCGCCTTGGCAAGCTCGGAGGGCGTACGCCCGCCGTGGTGCACCGGGTCCGGCGAGTCCAAAAGCCAGTGCAACGGATCAGCAGCGATGCCCCACTTTTCGTCAAAGCCGTAGCAGTTCACCGAAATGCTGGGGTCCTCAGCCTCGCGCAGGTCGCCGATCCCCTGCATGTTCGACTGCCCGGCGAGGAGCTACAGGTCGCCGACCAACACGTGGCGTACCTAGGCGCCGGCTATGACCTTGCCACTCGGGGCCACCACGCGCAGGAGGATGGCATACGGGCCGCCGGTCGGAAGTGACCTTATCGTGCCTTCTACCTGTCCGCGACGGCAGGCGCCTACCTCCTCCCAGTCGCGGAGCGTTGCCCCTGAGCGCTGGGCAATCACCATACACTCCACTCTGCCGGTCGCCCCATCGGCAACTGTTCCGGCAAATGACACAGAAGCATTGCCGTCGCTGTCACGTTGATAGGCCTGGTAGTCTGCCAGGCCCGAGCGGATGGTCAACTCGGCAGCTAAGAGGGAAACAGTTCCGATTGCCGTCGCTAAGGCGGCAACCATGAGGCAGCGCGTGATTCTTTTCATGGCTGTTCCTCCGCACATTTTTCGCTATCCGATTGTACGAATGCTCCGAAGCCAGAGCGCCGACCAGGCCAGTTCCAGGGGGTGGTGGGCCCGCTTTGCTGCTGGATTGGCCCGCGCCTTTAGCCCGCCACCTCGACGCCGGCCCCTTGGACCACCTCCCCGACTTGCCAGCAGTCTTGGCCGTGCTCGTGGCACATTCGCGCCAACTCCTCTGCCTGCTCGTGCGGCACCGCGACCAGCAGCCCCCCGGACGTCTCCGGCGTGAAAAGGAGCAGCTGAGTCTCTTCGGCGATGCCAGACGCAAAGGTCACCTGCGGCCCATAGCAATCCCGGTTGCGACAGGAGCCCCCCGGGAAGAGCCACGCCTCAGCATATTGCCTGGCGCCGTCGAGGAAGGGGAGTGCCTGCAGAGAGAAGCGGAGCCGTACGCGGCTCTTTTCGGCCATCTCACACGCATGGCCAAGGAGCGAGAACCCAGTTACGTCGGTACAGGCATGGGCGCCAGCACGCACGGCGATGCGCACAGCAGTGCGGTTGAGGAGCTTCATTTGTGCCACGGCTAAGGCTATGTGCGCGGGGTCGGCGACGTCCCCTTTTGCGGCGGTGGTCACCATGCCAACGCCGAGTCGCTTGGTGAGACAGAGCACGTCGCCTGGTCGGACGCCGGCCTTGCTGAGGATGCGCTTCGGATGGACCAGTCCGAGCACGGCAAGTCCGTATTTCGGCTCCTTGTCGTCCACCGTGTGGCCGCCGGCGATGACTGCCCCCGCTTCGGCCACTTTATCGGCTCCGCCCTTGAGAATCTCAGTGACCACCTCTGCCGGCAGATCAGGGGGAAAACAGCAGACGTTGAGGGCCAGGGTCACTTCGCCCCCCATGGCGTAGACGTCGCTCAGCGCATTGGCGGCGGCGATGGCGCCATAGTCATACGGGTCGTCCACGATGGGCGTGAAATAGTCCACCGTGAGGATGACCGCCACCTCCGGGGTGAGCTGGTAGACGGCGGCGTCGTCGCTCAGCTCCAGCCCCACCAGAAGCTGAGGGTGGTCGGCGCTTCTGAAGCGCTCCTGCAGAGGGCGCAGCACCTGCGCCAGGGTCTGGGGACCCGTCTTGGCCGCTCAGCCGGCCGCCGAGGTCAGGGCGGTCAACCGCACCTTCGTGCTCATGGTCAGCTTCCTTGGCTACAAGTTCACCACCTTGCCTGCGCCCAACAGGGTCTCGGCGATGGTGTACATGTTGGACACTTCGCCCACTGCGACCTTCTCCTTCAGGCCAAAGTGGCCCAAGCAGGTGCCGCAAGCGAGTATCTGCACCCCTTGCGCCTGCAAGGCCTGCAGGTCTTGCAGAACCGGTGAGCCCTCCACCACCAGGTAGACCCCGCTGTTGAAGAAAATGATGGTCTGCGGCAGAGGGTGCATCTCGTTCAAGGTGTGGAAGAAGCTACCTATCAGGATGCTGCCGAGTTCTTGGTCGCCGTGGCCCATGCGATCCTGGGAGATGGCCAGCACAAGCGGGCCTTGCGCTGGTTTGGCCGCGGCTGCCTTAGCGGGCGCCTCCAGCTGTCCGCCCTTGGTGATGTGCAGGTAGATGCCATCCGGGCGGGTCTCGCTCTGCACCGTGTACCCTGACTTTTCGGCCATGCGGCTCACATTCTGGCGCGAAGTCTCGTTGTCGACGATGACCACCAGCTCGTCAGATTCCTGCAGGGCCTTCCTGGTCAGGATGACCGGTTGCGGACAGGCAAGTCCTCGTGCATCAACGATGCGGCTCATGCGACTTTTCCTCATGTTTTTGCCCAATGTCAGATGTCATGTCTGCTCGTGACGGTAACCCCTGCCTCTGCAAGGAGCTGAGTGGCGCGGGCGCAATCGCTCCTTGCCACCCGCACGCAAACACCGCAGTCGGAGCTCACCTCCCTTGGCACGGGGATGAGTTTGCAGCGCAGGCCATGTGCCTTCAATACGCCCTCCGCCCGCGTGGCGTGGGAGATAGACGGGACCAGCAGGATAGCATAGCGCTCCTTCATCGCTTTCCCCCAGCGATGCGCGCGACGGCCTGCACTGCGCGTTCGATCTGCCGGCGGGTGGTGAAGGCGCTCAGGCTGAAGCGCACTGCCCCCTGCGGAAAGGTGCCGATGGTCCTGTGCGCACGCGGGGCGCAATGCAGCCCAGGGCGGCACATGATGCCATACTGCCGGTCCAGACGCTGGGCAACAACGGCGGGGTCTTTACCCTCAACGTTGAACAGCACCACTGGTGCGCGGCGCGCGGCACTGTCCGGCCCGTAGATGGTGACGCCCGCAACATTCTTGAGGCCCGAGAGCAGATGCGCCGTGAGTTTCTCTTCTCGCGCGCGGATTGTCTCCACCCCCTGACGGCGCAGCCAACGTACCCCGGCGGCAAGTCCGGCTACGCCCACGACGTTCGGCGTGCCACTTTCGTACTTGTCCGGCAGAAAGTCTGGCTGCTCCTCCTCCTCGGACCGGCTGCCGGTGCCGCCCTGCAGAAGCGGCTTCAGTGCCGACAGCGGCACGCGCGGACCGATAACCAGGCCCCCGGTGCCCATGGGCCCAAACAGCGCCTTGTGCCCGGTGAATGCCAATAGATCAATTGGCGTCTGCCGCAGATCCAGGGGGATGGCACCGAGCGTCTGAGCGGCGTCAACCAGGAGGAGGACGTTGCGCTTTGTAGCCAGTTGGGCGAGCTCATCCACAGGAAGCAGTGTGCCCACCGCGTTGGAGGCGTGCGTGGCCACGATCAGCCGGGTGCGCGGGGTAATGGCCTGCTCGACGGCGGCGCACGTCAACTCCCCGGTGACCGAGCACTGCACCACAGTCAGCAACACGCCACCTTGCTCTAAGACGCGCAAAGGTCGCATCACAGAGTTGTGCTCCATGCTCGTGCATACCACGTGGTCGCCCGGGTTGAGCAGGCCGTGCAGCGCCAAATTCAGCGCGGCGGTGGCGTTGGCGCAAAAGACGACACGTAGAGGGTCGTCGCACCCCACCAGGGCGGCAATCTCTTCGCGGCCGCGATAGAGCAGCCGTGCCGCGGCCAGTGACATCCGGTGGCCTGACCTGCCCGGATTGGCCCCGACTTTGTCCATGAATTGCACCATGGCCTGACGCACGGCCGGCGGCTTCGGCCAGGTGGTTGCCGCATTGTCCAGGTAGAGGTACTCGGACACCCTTGCACCTTTAACCGGTCAGCAGGCAAGAGCCTATGTACGCGCTGCCTCGCATGCGGCTCCAGGCGGCGGAGGCAGCTTTGCCCGAGAGGTCCAATGGTGAGGCATGCGAACGCGGACCCACGGGCAGCGGTCCTTGTGTGCGACCATAGCACTGCCGTATTGTAGCAAACTCGGGTCAGACAATCAAGCAGGTTTTTTTTGGGGGTGAGCGATGCAGTTTCAGCGGTAGCGGCCATCCGTGAGGGCGGTCTGGTACATGGCCAGCACGTTCTGCGTCGGCGTGTTGTCCTGCAGTTGATGGGCGGGCGCAAAGCAGTAGCCGCCGCCGGGCATCATGACTTCCAGGACGTGGCGACAGTAGGCGATTACTTCCTGCACGGAGCCGTGGGCAACAGGGCCGGCAGTGGAGATTGCTCCATGGAAAGCCAGCTCCTTGCCGAAACGCGCCTTGAGGTACTCGGGGGACATATCCTTGGCCTCCGGCTGCAAAGTATCCACGGCGGCGATGCCCATGGCGATGAACTCGGGGAAGGCCCAGCTACTGGAGCCGCAGGAGTGGATCATCACCGGAAGGTCAAAGGCGCGGGCAAGCTCCACAAAACGCTGCAGTCGCGGGCGAATCTGCTTGCGGAATAGCTCCACGCTGATCAGCGGGCCATTCTGCCCGCCCAAGTCTTCCCCGATCCATAAGAAGTCGATCTCACCACGGGCCGCTTCCAGCGTGCGCCGGGTGACTTCCAGCTGTACCTCCAGGCGCCGGTCGATGAGCAGCATGCCGGCTGGATCGTCGGTGGCCAAGTCGATGAGCGCTTGCTCCATGCCGCGCAGCATGGTGGTGCTGTTGATGATGTCGCCCAGCCCAGGACCGCCCGCGTAAAGGCAAAACTCCTTGTTCTGGCGACACTGCGCGAGCACCTGCGCGTAGTCATAGTCGTCCGAGGAGGGCATCGGCCAGCGCGCCACTTCTTCCTCGTCGGCAGCGCGCAGGGGAAAATCGCAAAAGTCCCAGTAGCCGCCAGCCGGATGTTCCACCAAGCGCGTGTGCGTGCCCCACTCCGGATCCACATGGCGCTCTGGCACCTCAGGATGGAGTCGCGGGCCGATGTACGAGGCCCAGACCCATTGGAAGTCAACGCCTAAGGCGGCGCGCAGATGCGGCCAGTCGTCGTGGGCCAGGCCAAAGTGCTGCATGAGGCGCGCCTGCACGCCGGGATTGGCGGCAAAGTTGATAGGCACCCTATCAGGCTCTTGATGGGCCAGGGCGGTGAGCACGCGCTCTTTGGGGCTCATTGCACGAGGCACCACGCATCTCCCTCTATTGGGCTGGTTCAGTGGCTGCTTGGGCCATGGCCAGGACATTCTCCGGGGGAACGTTGGGGAGGAGCGCCTCGTGGCTTGGACTCACCACCAGACAGGGGCCCAATACCCGCTTGAGACGATGTACCTCGGCTCTCACCTGCTCAGGCGTGCCGTGCACCAGCAACTGCTGCGTGTCCACCCCGCCCAAAAAGGCGATCCTCCCGCCGACGGTCTTGGATAGCGTCTCGGCATCCATGTTGGCGGCGCGCGCCTGCAGCGGGTGCAAGGCGTTGATGCCAAGCTCCACTATGTTGGGCAAGACCTTGTAGACGGATCCGCAGGAGTGGAGAATCACCTGGTAGCCGTACCCTTTGGCCTGGCACACCAGTTCTCGCATGTAGGGCAGGACGAATTCCTGGAACTGAGCAGGGGAGAACAAGAGGTCCAGCTGCGAGCCAAAGTCGTTGCCGAAAAACAAGCCGTCGATCAGTTCGCCCGCACGCGCGTACAGCCGGCGGTTGGCCTCCAAATAGAAATCCACCACCCGGCGGGTGACCGCGTGCACCACCTCCGGATGGGTGTACATCTTGACGAAGTAGTTCTCCATCCCGAAGAAAGCAGCCACGTCGTGGAAGAACGGGCACCAGAAGCCGCTGGCCCGGTAGACCTCGCCGGCGTTCTCCAAGGCCCACAGCCACTCGTCAAGATCAAGCAGGTCCGGGTCCGGCCAGGGGAATGATGCTACATCGGCCGGGTCTTCGCAGTCGGCAAACACCCCGGCGGCAGCGAGCCCTCGATCGCGGGGGCGAGTGTCAAAGATGGGTTTCCCTTGCGGATGGCGGTAGCAGGTGTACTGAAAGCAGATCCAGCGAAAGTCATCGCCCAAGAGGCGGCGCACGCTCTCCTCGTCCTCACAGCCGAAGGCGCGCAGATAGATGGGCCAGGTCTGTTCGTGGGGCTTTCCTAACCAGAAGCCAGTGCGGTCGGCTTCATTACCGCTGAAGATAATCTTTGCCCTCTCGCGCGAGGTCATCGCGCGACGACTTGTTGCGGGCGGGTCTTTGCTCACGAACAGTCTCTGTGCAGTCGCAGCGGATGCCTGTCTTGGCTGCCCTCACTCTTCCCGCACGGCCTGGCCTGCGGTGAGGAGGTCGTCGGCGGTCTCGAGGGGCGCGTGCTCCGCCTGCCGTCGCTCGGCGTGGCTCTCCACGTCGAGGATGCCTTCGATCTGGTGCAGGTTCATGAACTCGTGGCACGCCTGAATGAGCTCCGGCGAGGTGAGTTGGTCAGGCCCGACCACCTTCACCACCTTGCCCATGGCGCAGAGATGGTTCACCAACGCGACAAAATCGCCGTCGCCGGTGACCAGGATAATCTCATCCAGACGAGGCGCCTGGCTGAGGCTCTCTACGGCCATCTCGAGGTCCATGGTGGCCTTGGTCGAGCCGTCGGGAAGCCGCTTGATGGGCTTGGCTACCACGCGATAGCCAATGAGCCCAAGCAGGTTGAAAAAGTCGCGCTGCCTGCCATTTTCCGGATCGAAACAGGTAAACGCCGTGAAGGTGGTGACGGTGTGGTCGTGGGTGAAGAAATCACGGAGTACACGAAAGTTGATCTTGCCCTGCTGAAACCTCGCTTTGGTGGTCATGTAGATGTTCTGAATGTCGATAAACACGCCTACTCGCTTCATGTACCTCCACTTCCTCTTCT
Organism: candidate division KSB1 bacterium; assembly: GCA_024655945.1. Classification (NCBI taxonomy): domain Bacteria; kingdom Pseudomonadati; species Candidatus Zhuqueibacterota bacterium. Next base: position 40,665 of record JANLFK010000019.1, on the reverse strand, counting down.
GCCCCCACCTTGCGCCTTGGCGGTCCCCCCCTGCTTTGTCCTACCGTCCAACTTAACCATGGAACGCGCAAAACGGATTCTGCCTGCGACTACCCGAAGCCTTGCGGCAAGAAAGGGTCCTGCGCAGGCCTGTTCCCCCTGTCGACTCTTGTTGCCTACGGACCGGCGAACTGGCCGATCTTCGGCTGCACCAATCGCTCAAAGTCCTTGTAGGCCAGCTTGATCAACTGGGTATGCGAGCCGGCATTGAAGGCGATCTGCTCGTCTTCGGCCAGTTCTTGCGCGGCATAGACCTCTATCCCGTAGAGGTTGCCGAAGGGCGGCATCGCCCCGACCTCGCACTCGGGGAATAGTTCCTTGAACTCCTGCTCAGAGGCGAGTTCGACCTTTTTCGCCCCGGCCAGCTGCTGCAAGCGCGCAAAGTCGATGCGTCGCGAGGCTGGCAGCACCGCCAGAGCCATTTTGCCGTCGATCTTGACTACCACCGTCTTGGCCAGCTCCTTGCCGGGCACGTGCGCTGCCGCGGCTATTTCCTGCGCCGTGTAGGCCGTGGAGTGGTTGATGGTGGTGTACTTGACCTTGTTACGGTCGAGGAACTCTTTCAGCGTTCTGACCGGCATGCGACCCTCCTCGGCGACTGAACGTCGCCCCTTGGTGGCCAAACCACGCGGAGGTGCAGTGCGCGTCGTTCCACGTGACCCCGAAGATTTATGCCTCTCCTGCAAAGGCCCGTCCTTGACCTCGGGTGTCAAAACAACTAAATTATAGGAAAAAGCGGGGAAACAATCAAGCGGAATGTGCTCCGAGGGACAAAGAGCAAGTGGGGTCGTCGGCAGGCTTTCTGCCTGGTCACGCAAAAAAGAGCTTGACTCTTAGAGCTTTTTTTCTTATGATTGACTACAGTTCACGGGGAGGGAGTGGGTCAGTTGGCGTGATACCAGTAACCCAAGAGGAAAGGGATCCCGCCATGGCATCACGAGGTGTAAACAAGGTCATCCTGATCGGGCACTTAGGGGCCGATCCCGAACTGCGCTACACCCCCAGTGGCGCGGCCGTGGCCAACCTGCGGGTGGCCACCAACGAGGTCTGGAAGGACAACGAGGGCAACACTCAGGAACGGACAGAGTGGCATCGCGTCGTGCTCTGGCGCAAGTTGGCCGAGGTGGCGGGCCAGTACTTGAAGAAGGGGATGCAGGTGTACGTGGAAGGGCGCTTGCAGACCCGCTCCTGGGAGGACAAGGACGGAGTGAAGCGGTTTGCCACCGACATCGTCGGCCTCAACATGCAGATTCTCGGCAGGAGGGAGGCGGAGGCAGCGCCGGAATTGCCGCCGGCTGATGTTACCGACATCGGGGCGCCGCCACCCGAAGGTGATGACCTCCCCTTCTAAGGTCGTGCAGCAAGTTGGCGCACCGCCGTGCGTGTCGATGGGCGGAGAGCAAGAATCCGGGATCAGTCGGTCTCGGATTCTTGCTATTGAGCCGCATCTACCAAAGAGCTACCGCCGTGCGTAGGAAGAAAGCAGCAGTGGATGAACTCATCGCCCGGGCGACAGAAGCCAAGGAACGGGCGGTAACCCCCTACTCAGGCTTTGCCGTGGGGGCTGCCCTCTTGGCCGCCGACGGCACCATCTACACCGGCTGCAACGTGGAATCCAGCAGCTACGGACTCACGCTCTGCGCCGAGCGCGTGGCCTTAGGCAAGGCCATCTCGGAAGGGCGCCGCGAATTGGTGAGCATCGCGATTGTCACCGACCTCGACGACTTTTGCCCGCCCTGTGGCGCCTGCAGACAGCTCCTATGGGACTATGCTCCGCGCTTGGAGGTCATCTTAGCGACGCGCTCCGGCCGACGCAAGCACTACAAGCTGCGTGACCTCTTCCCCGAGGCCTTCGACAACCACTTCTTGCATGAGAGGTGAACGATGACAGGCCCGGTGCACAGACCGGTGGTGGTGGGGATTGCCGGCGGCTCGGGGTCGGGCAAGGGGTATTTGGTGCGCCGCCTCATGGAGCGGCTGGGGAAAGAGCGCTGCGTGCGCGTGGAGCAGGATTGGTACTACGCCGACTTGAGCACCATGCCTGTTGCCGAGCGCGCACAGCGCAATTTCGACCATCCCGAAGCCATCGACTTTGCGCTGCTCGTTCGCCATTTGCCGGAGCTCATCCGGGGGAACACCATCCAGAGGCCGGTTTATGACTTTGCCCTCCACACGCGGCGGCCGGAGACCGTGTCGCTGTCGCCCGCCGAAGTGATACTGGTGGAGGGGATTCTCGTTTTGCACGATTCTCGCCTGCGCGCTCTGTGCGACATCCGCGTCTTTGTGGAAGCACCGGAGGAGGTGCGCTTTCAGCGCCGCCTGGCTCGTGACATTGCCACACGTGGGCGCACGGAGGAATCGGTGCGGGTGCAGTTTGCCCAATCAGTGCGCCCAATGCACCAGGCCTATGTGGAACCGTCCCGGCAGTTCGCCGATTTGGTAATTGACGGTTGCGGCGAGGACCTGGACGGTTTCCAGGCGCTGGTGCGGCGCATCGAACAAGAGCTTGCCAGCAGAAGAGCCTTAGTTAAGCAGGAGTAGCCACCATGCTCACCATCGCCCCGCGCAACGTTGGTTGGCTTGAGGTCATCTGCGGTCCCATGTTCAGCGGCAAGACCGAAGAGCTGATTCGCCGCATCAGGCGAGCGCAGATCGCCCGCCAGCGGGTCGCCATCTTCAAGCCGCGCATCGACGACCGCTACTCGAGTGACCACATCGTCTCCCATGACGAGCAGCGCATCCCCTCCACTGCGGTGGCCAGCGCCAGCGAGATTCTGGAAAAGTCGGCACACGCGCAGGTGGTGGGCATCGACGAGGCGCAGTTCTTTGACGAGGAATTGGTGGCGGTCTGCGAGACGCTGGCAGCGCAGGGCAAGCGGGTGATTGTGGCAGGCCTCGATCAGGACTATCGGGGTAAACCCTTTGAGCCTATTCCGCAGCTGCTGGCCGTGGCCGAGTACATTACCAAGACGCTGGCCATTTGCGTCAAGTGCGGCAACCCGGCCAACCGCACGCAGCGCATCACCAAGGCGAAGGAGCGGGTCCTGGTGGGCGCTGAAGACGTGTACGAGGCGCGGTGCCGGCATTGCTTCGAACCGCCGCAGGAGGAATGAAGCCATTATGCGTTGGATCGGCCTGCTCGGACTGGCGATACTCCTTGGCATCGGCGTGCTTTTTTCAAAGAACCGGCCGCGCATTCGCTTGCGGGTGGTCACCTGGGGTGTGGCGCTGCAGGTGCTTTTTGCCGTCATCATCCTCAGCCAGAACGCGCTCAGCTGGGTGGGGATGTACGTGTTCTTGGTGCTTGTGCTGCTCTACGTGTTCACCGATACGGCCCTCACGCCTGGTCAGTGGGGCAAGGCTGCTGGTCCAGCGACTGTGATCGCGGCCGGGGGGGCGGCTGTCGTGGCAATCGGCTACTTCTTGGACAGGCTGCAGGCGGCCGTTCCCCTGGTGGTGGTCACTGTGCTGGCAGCTATCGTGCTCCACGCCTGCAAACGACCGCAGTTTGCGCGTTACAGCAGCGGCGCGGTTTTGACCCTTGGGCTGGGTGTGCTCATCAGTCGCGGCATTTACGGTCAGAGCGTCATGCAGGTGCTGGCCGACCAGGTGGCGAAATTCCTCAAGCTCAGCGATCTCGGCGCCACCTTTCTGTTCGGCAACTTGGCCAAGGCGGAGTTCTTTGACCAATTCGGCGTGCAGTTTGCCTTTTCTGTGCTCCCGACCATCATCTTCTTTTCGGCGGTGATTGCAATTCTCTACTACTTGGGCGTGATGCAGGCCGTGGTGGTGATGATGGCGCGCTTCATGCGCTGGACCATGGGCACCTCCGGAGCAGAGACTCTCTCGTGCTCCGCGAACATCTTCGTTGGGCAGACCGAAGCGCCGTTGCTCATCCGCCCGTTCTTGGATCGCCTCACCATCTCGGAACTGCATGCCGTGATGGTGGGTGGTTTTGCGACCATTGCCGGCGGGGTGATGGCCGGCTATATCCGCATGGGGATCAACCCGGCTTACTTGATTACCGCCAGCGTCATGTCCACCCCGGCGGCGCTGGTCATGGCCAAGATCTTCCTGCCGGAGACGGAGCGTTCCGTCACCGCAGGCGATGTGCGTTTGCCGCCAATTCCCCGGGGTGAGAATTTGTTGGACGCAGCGGCGCGCGGCGTGACCGATGGGCTCAAACTGGCCGCCAATGTGGGCGCTATGCTCATTGCCTTCATCGCCCTCATCGGCCTGGTGGATGTGGTGCTGGCCTTCGGCGACAAGTTCATCGACGGACGCCTGCTGGGAGGTGTGTACAATGCGCAGAGGCAGGAGTTCCGGGGGATTTTTCCCGGCAGCCTGCGCGTGCTGTTTGGAGCCATCTTTTCGCCCTTGGCCTTCGTGATGGGCGTGCCGTGGAAGGAGGCTGCTGCCGTGGGCAACCTGCTGGGGATCAAGGTGGCTGCCAACGAGTTCGTGGCCTACGTAGAGCTGAGTAAGCATGTCGCTGCGGCCGACCTGTCTCCCAGGGCGACTTTGATTGCGACCTACGCGCTGTGTGGGTTCGCCAACTTTTCCTCCATCGGCATCCAGATTGGTGGCATCGGCGCCTTAGCGCCGAATAGAAGGCCTGAGTTGGCAAAGGTCGGGCTGCGCGCCATGATCGCCGGCGCCTTGGCTTCGTGGATGACGGCCACCATTGCCGGGCTGCTGTCTTAGCCGACCAGAAGGTATGGGCAAAGGACTGCGCGAAAAACTCCGCGAATCAATGGCTGCGCTGCGCGAGGCCGGCATAGGCACCCCCGAGGTGGCAGTGATCCTTGGCTCGGGACTGGGGGGCTTTGCCGACCTGGTGCGCAACAGCCTGTCGGTCCCGACCAGCGCCATACCTCATTATCCCCGCTCCACAGTACCGGGACATGCCGGCCGCTGGGTGTTTGGGGAAGTCTCCGAGGTGCGCGTCCTGGTAGTGCAGGGGCGCATCCACTTCTACGAAGGCTATGCCATGCAGCAGGTGGGTTACCCGGTTCACCTCCTGGCGGAATTGGGAGCCAAGGCTCTGGTGGTGACCACGGCCTCTGGCGGGGTCAATCCCTGGTTTTCGCCCGGCGACCTGATGCTCATTGTGGACCACATCAACTTGGGTTTTGCGAATCCCCTGAGGGGGCCAGCGGAGGAGCAACTGGGCCCACGCTTTCCGGACATGTCCGAGCCGTATGACCGCCAGTTTCTGGAAATGGCCCGGCAAGTCGCCCTGCGCATAGGCATCCGGGTGCAGCAAGGGGTGTTCTGTTGGCTTCGCGGGCCGAGTTACGAGACGGCTGCCGAGGTCAGAATGTTGCGACGCATTGGCGTGGACGCCGCCAGCATGTCCACCGTGCCCGAGGTCATTGTCGCCAGACAGCGAGGCATCAGAGTGCTGGGCATCTCCTGCATCACGAATTTGGCCACCGGGCTTGCGCCGCAGCCGCTGTCGCACGAGGAGGTCACTGCCGTGGCTGAGCAGGTGCGCTTGCGATTCCACCAGTTCCTCGCCGCGGTTGTCCAGGCAATCGCCGCTGAGTTGAGGAAAACGGGCTGACCGTGACGGGGATGGCGGACATTGTCGTGCGCAGCGCCACGGTGGTGACCATCAACGAGCGGCGGGAGGTGCTCACCGGGGACGTGGCCATCAACGGGAGCACGATTGCCGCAGTGGGAACGGTGGCGGCGCGCGGCAGGCGCGAGATCGACGGCGAGGGGTGCGTGCTGCTCCCTGGATTGGTGCAAGCGCACATCCATCTCTGCCAGACGCTCTTTCGCAATGTGGCAGACGGCATGCCCCTGCTGGAGTGGCTTCGCTCCTGGATCTTGCCGCTCGAGGCGCTGCACGACGAACGTTCCATGCGCGCTTCCGTGCGGCTGGGCGTGGCCGAACTCCTGCGTGGCGGTACCACGTGCGTGCTGGACATGGGCAGCGTGCACCACACCGAGGTCGTGTTCAGCGAGCTGGAGGCTTTGGGCCTACGCGCCAGCAGCGGCAAGGCAATGATGGACTGCGGCGACGAGATCCCGCGTGCGCTTTGTGAGGAGCCGTCCGCCGCCTTGGAGGAAAGCGTGGCCCTGTTGCGCCGCTGGCATGGCGCGGCACAGGGGCGCTTGCGCTATGCCTTTGCGCCGCGCTTCGCCCTGTCCAGCTCTGCGGAATTGCACCGTCAGGTGGCCGAGGAGGCACGGCGGCGCAATGCGCGCGTGCACAGCCATGCAGCCGAGCACCGTGACGAAGTCGCCCGTGTGCGCGGCAGGACGGGCAAGGGCAATGTTGCCTACCTGCACGGGCTTGGTCTCACCGGGCCGCAGCTCTGCCTGGCGCACTGCGTCTGGCTCGGCGATGAGGAGATGGCCATCTTGCGCGAGACTGGTACGCACGTCTTGCACTGCCCAACCGCCAACCTCAAGCTGGGCTCCGGCATCGCTAAGGTGCCGGAGATGCGAGCAATGGGGATCAACGTGGCCCTTGGGTCGGATGGCGCTGCCTGCAACAACAACCTCGATGCCTTCCAGGAGATGCGCATGGCTGCCCTCATCCAGGGGGCGCGGCTGGGCGCAGGGGCCCTGCCGGCACAGGCAGTGGTGGAGATGGCGACCCTGGGCGGGGCGCGCACCCTCGGCCTGGCCGACCAGATCGGGAGCATCGAGGTAGGCAAGAAGGCCGACCTTATTCTTGTTGACGTGCACCGACCCCACAACAGTCCTGGCCACGACATCTACGGCCAGCTGGTCTTTGCGTGCCGCTCATCGGACGTGCGCACGGTCATTATCGACGGCAACATCGTCGTGCACCAGGGCCGCGTGCTGGTGGTGGACGAGGAAGAAGTCGTGAGGAGAGCTGAAGAGGAAAGCAGCCGCCTTCTTCGGAAGATGCGGTGAAGCGGGAAGGGAGGCAGGCATGGTACCGTTGGAGCGGATTTTGAGAGCCCATCGAGGCGAGCTGCCCGTCGACCTGCTGCTGCGCAACGGCAAGATGGTGAACGTGCTCTCCGGCGAAATCTATGAGGCCGACGTTGCCATCTTGGGCGACACCATCCTTGCGGTGGGGCAGGCGTGCGAGGCACGCGAAACAATCGACCTGCGGGGGCTTTACCTGGCTCCCGGGTTCATCGATGGCCACATCCACATCGAGAGCTCCATGGTGGAAGTGCCGCAGTTCGCCAGGGCGGTGGTGCCCCTGGGCACCACGTCGGTGGTGGCCGACCCGCACGAAATCGCCAACGTGCTCGGCAATGAGGGGATCCGCTACATGATGGACGCCAGCAAGTACAATCCGCTGAACGTCTTCTTCATGCTTCCCTCGTGCATCCCCTCCACGAACCTGGAATCCACAGGCTCAGTGCTCCGCGCGTTCGATATCTTCCCCTTCCTGCGCGAGAAGTGGGTGCTGGGCCTGGGCGAGATGATGAACTTCGGCGGCGTGTTGGCCGGTGAGGAAGACGTGTTGGACAAACTGAAGATTGTAGAGGACAAGCGAATGGACGGGCACGCCCCGGGCCTGAGCGGCCGCGACCTGAACACCTACATCGCCATGGGCATCCGGTCCGACCACGAATGCACCACCGTGGAGGAGGCGCGCGAAAAGTTGCGCTTGGGCATGCACATCATGATCAGGGAGGGCACCGGTACCAGGAACCTGCGCGCGCTGCTCCCTTTGGTGACGCCGGAGAACGAGCGCCGCTGCATGTTCGTCACCGACGACCGTCACCCAAACGACATCTTGGAAGAGGGGCACATCAACTACATGATCAAGACGGCCATTGCCGAAGGTCTGCCACCGGTCACGGCCATCCGGCTGGCCACCATCAACACGGCAGAGTACTTTGGTCTGCGCCGCCTGGGGGCGATCGCCCCGGGGCGCACCGCCGATCTGGTGGCGTTCGATGACTTTGAGCATTTTGCCATCAAGAAGGTGTTCAAGAACGGGCGGCTGGTGGCCGAAGACGGCAAAGCCATTTACGACGTGCCTGTGCGTCCCCCCGCACAAGTGCGCAGCTCGATGAACATCAAGTGGCTGGAAGGAGGGGAGTTTGTCGTCCCGGCACGCGGCAACAAGTGCCGGGTGATGGGCGTGGTGCCGGACCAGATCGTCACCGAGTCGCTGGTGGAAGATGCCCCAGTCCGCGACGGCATGGTGGTGTCGGAACCGGAGCGGGACCTGCTGCGTTGCTACGTGGTGGAGCGCCACCGCGCCTCCGGCAACATCGGCAAGGGCCTGGTGCGAGGCTTTGGCCTGCGCAAGGGGGCATTGGCCTCCTCCATCGCGCACGATGCGCACAACGTCATCGTGTTCGGCATTGACGACCGCGACATTGCCCGCGCCGTCATTCACGTCAACAAAATGGGAGGCGGATTGGTGGTCGTTGCCGATGGAGAAGTGAAAGAGGCACTGCAACTGCCCATCGGCGGGTTGATGTCGGACCGGCCGCTGGAAGAGGTGAGCGCCGCCACCAAGCGGGTGAACCAGGCAGCCCGCGCACTGGGTGCGAAGATGGCGGACCCTTTCATGACCATGAGCTTTTTGGCGCTGCCCGTGGTGCCCAAGCTGAAACTCACCGACCGCGGTCTGGTGGACGTCGAGCGCTTCGCCTTCGTGGACCTGTTCGTCGATGCGCGAGAATAGGCTGCCGGCAAGTGGCCGGCGGGGCGCGCTCTGGGACCTGAGGGCCCATCTCTATCGTCGCTTTCGACGGTGGCCGCCCTTTGCGATTGTGGCCAACCGGGAACGGGCGCTCCTCAGACAAGGCCTTGCGGAAGTACCCGCAGGGGAGGGACGCGCCCTGGATGTGGCCACGGGCACCGGCGAAGGACTCGCCGCGCTCATGGGCAAGGTGGAGTGGTATGGACTGGATAGTTCGCGAGCGATGTTGGCCTACGCCAAGAGGCGACTGCCAGGGATGCGACTGGTGCGCGGTGACGCCTTAGCGCTGCCGTTTCGGCCCGGGTGCTTCGTGCTGGTGACCTGCATAGGGCTGGCAGAGTATCTGCCTGCAGTGACGGGCCTCCTGAGGGAAACAGCCAGAACCTTGCGCCCGGGAGGCGCGGCCCTGGTGTCAACCTCGCCGACGAACCTCCTGTTGTTCATGCGTCGAGCCCTGGGACATCGACTGCACAGGCACAGTCACGACTCCATCAGTCGCGCCGCAACTGCTGCGGGCTTCGTGCTGGTGAAGGTGCTCGCTTCGTGCAGCCAGCGGCTGTACGTGTTGCGCAAAGCGGGGGAGGAGGGCCAAGGCCTCTCGGTTCCCTGCTGAGCGGAAGGCAAACAGGGCCGGGTACCGAGAAAGCGTTATGCCTCCGAATGGAGACGACTTCTCATGAATCTAAAGAGAGTGAAGCTCATTTTCAACCCGAAGGCTGGTCTGCTGCGCCACACTCACCTGGTGGTGCGTATTGTGGACGAGTGCCTGCGGCAGGCTCCCTTTCGCTATGAGGTCCACAACGTCGAATACAAGGACCATGCCATAGAGCTGGCCTCCGCTGCCGAGTGCGAGGGGTTCGATGCGGTGGTGGCCATTGGCGGCGACGGCACCGTGAACGCTGCTGCGCGCGGTTTGCTGCACAGCCGGCTTCCCTTAGGCATTGTGCCCATCGGCTCGGGCAACGGTTTGGCGCGAGGCTTGGGCATACCCATCAGCATCAGGCGTGCGTGTCAGTTGCTCCTGGAAGGCGGCACGGTGCGTGCCATCGATGCGGGGCGCATAAGGGACCGCTACTTCTTTGTGGTGGCCGGACTGGGCTTCGACGCGGTGGTGGGCAAGCTATTCGACGACCAGAGCCTGCGCGGCCCGCTGCCTTACTTTTACCTCGGCGTGCGCGAATTTTTTAGCTATGAACCGGAGACCTTCATCCTACGCCTCGCCGACCGCCAGATCACCGTGCCGGCGCTCTTGGTCACTGTGGCCAACACCCAGCAATGGGGCAACGGCGCAATCATCGCTCCGCACGCCCAGCCTGACGACGGACTGCTTGACATCTGCATCATCCACAAGGTCAACCTCGGCCAGGCGCTCTTTCATCTGCCCAAGCTTTTCACCGGCAAGATCGACAAGGTGCGCCACTACGAGAACTACCGTTCGACGGAGGTGGAGATAGTGCGGGAGCGGCCGGGGTACTTCCATGTGGACGGCGAGCCGGTGGAGGGGGGCACGCATTTGCGGGTATCCATCGACCCCAAGGCATTGCGGGTCATCGTTCCTGCCCGCGGAGGCGAGCGTCACGAGGTGGGTTCTGCGTGTGAATGAGCCGGTTCCCCACGTGCCCACTGTGTGCCATTTCACCACGGTGCACCGGCCTTTTGATGTGCGCGTCTTCCACCGCGAGGCATGCGGCATAGCGCGCGCGGGGTATCGGGTGATGCTCATCGCCCATGCGGACTTTCAACAGCGGACGGACAAGGGGGTCGTGATCAAGGGGGTGCGGCGGGCCAAGAATCGCCTGCAACGCATTGCCCACACCGCCAAATTTGTTCGCCTGGCCATTCGCCAGCGGGCAGACCTGTACCATTTCCATGACCCGGAGCTGCTCCCCGGAGGCGTCCTCATTAAGTGGCTCTACCGGCGGCCGGTCATCTACGACTGCCACGAGAACTTTCCCGAGACGGCATTTGAGCGCGTCTGGTATCCGGCTTTTTTCAAGCCCTACCTTGCCAAGGTGGTGGCCGTGTTCGAGCCGCTTTTTGCAAGGCGGCTGGATGCGGTGGTCTGTGTGGTGCCCGATCAGGAGCAGCGGTTTCGCGCCCGAGGCTGTCGTACCCTGCTGGTGAGGAACTTTCCGCGTCTGGAGCCTTTTGACGAAGCGTTCCAGTCGGCACCCCCAAAGGAGAACCGCCTCATTTACGTTGGTGGGCTGACTGTGGTCAAAGGTGCCCGGATGCTGGTGGACATCATGGCCGAGCTCGGGCGCTTGCACCGCGACGTGCGCTTGGTGGCCATCGGCTCTTTCAACGAGGAAAAGGTGAAAGCGGAAGTGTTGCGGTACGCCCAGGAGCTGGGAGTGGCCGAGGTCATGGAGTTTCTCGAATACCAGCCGCACGAGGAGATCCCGCGCGAGCTGCTCAAGTCCCGCATCGCGCTGGTACCCTGGCAAGAGAACGAGCAGACGCTGCGCATGTTCTTCCCCAACAAGCTGTTCGAGTATATGGCCTGCGGCTTGCCCATCGTGGCCAGCGACCTCCCTTCCCTGCGGCAGGTGATAGGCAAGGCGGGCTGTGGCCTCCTCGTGAGGCCTGACGACGCCCGTGCCCATGCCGAGGCTATTGCCTACCTGCTTGACCATCCGCGCGTGGCCACTCGCATGCGCCTAGAGGGGCGCAAGGCAGTGCATGCCCTCTATCGCTGGGAGAACGAGGAGGCACGGCTGTTGGCCCTCTACCGGGAGCTCTTGCCGAGCCAGTAGGGATGAGGACTCGATTCGCGAGGCTTGTATGACGCTTGCCGTCCTGCTGCCGGGCTACCTGCCCAGTATCCCCTTCTTCGCCATGCTCGCCGCCGCCGATGTGGCGCTCTTGGCCGATGACCTGCAATACTCCACTCGCAGCAACCTGAATCGCGCGCGCATCAAGACTGCCACCGGGGCTCAATGGCTCACGGTGCCGGTGCTGAGCAAGGGTCGCCTGGGTCAGAGTATTGCCGCCGTCCGCATCGACCCGTATCATGAGTGGCGCAAGAGGCACTGGCGCTCGCTCATGGTCAACTATGCCCCAGCTCCTTACTGGGGCCGTTACGAGGGCGCGCTTGAGGAGGTGTACGGGCGTTCCTGGGATAGCCTGCTTGACCTCAACCGGACGCTGATCGAGATGCTCGCCCTGGAACTGGGTCTCAAAGTGCCCATGGGCCTGACTTCCCGCTTTAGCACACACCCGGCGCGCACGGATAAGGTGGTGGACCTGTTGCGGGCGTGCGGGTGCGATACCTACCTGGTGCTCCGTGCCGACTATCACCTGGTGGATAGTGAGCGCATCGCCGGCATGGGCTTGACAGTGCGCCCTGTGGATGTGGCGGAGCCCATCTACCACCAGCTCTTTGGGCCATTCGTCCCTGGCTTCTCTGTGCTGGACCTGCTGATGAACGAGGGGCCAAGCGCGGCGGCCTTGATCCAGCAGTCGGCCAAAGTGGCACCTGAGGGGAGGGCAAGGCAATCACCTTGCATTTGAGTGCCAAATTTCTTATATTGACGGCCGTCGCAGGTCTGGGAGCTCACTCGCGGAGGCGCTGATGAAAGCAGATGCTTTTGCGCAGGTCGCGGCGCGCATTGACGGGTATCGAGACGAGGTCATCAGGTTGGAGATCGAATTGACGGCGATACCCGCCCTGTCGCCAGAAAACGGTGGCGAGGGTGAAGTTGCCAAGGCCGAATATGTCAAGAAGCTGCTCGCCACCCTTCCCGTGGACGAGCTGCAGGAGATCAAAGCGCCGGATGCCCGCGTGCCGTGTGGCTATCGGCCGAACCTGGTGGCCAGGTTCAAGGGCGCCGACAGCAGTCGCACCGTGTGGGTCCTCTCGCATTTGGACATTGTGCCGCCCGGTGAGCTCAGCCTTTGGCAAAGCGATCCCTATCGCGTGCGAGTGGATGGCGACCTGTTGTACGGCCGCGGCGTTGAGGACAACCAACAGGGGATGGTCGCCTCGCTGCTGGCGGTGCGCGCGCTCCATGAGCAGGGCCTGCGTCCCGCCCATGACGTCGGCGTGGTATTGGTGGCCGATGAGGAGACAGGGAGCCAATACGGCCTGCAATACCTGCTTGCCCATCATCGTCACCTATTCGGCACCGAAGACCTCATCATCGTGCCCGACTCGGGAAATGCCGATGGTTCCATGGTGGAAGTGGCCGAGAAGAGCATCCTGTGGGTTGGCTTCAGGACCATAGGGAAGCAGTGTCATGGCTCGCGTCCGGCCTTGGGCATCAATGCGCACAAAGCTGCGGCGCACTTGATCGTCAAGTTAGAAGGGCTGTACCAAGCGTTTCCGGAGAGCGATCCGGTCTTCGCGCCGCCCACCAGCACGTTCGAGCCCACGAAAAAAGAGGCCAACGTGCCCAACATCAACACGATCCCTGGGGAGGACGTGTTCTACTTTGACTGCCGCGTATTGCCCGCGTACAAGGTGGACGACGTCATTACCTGGATGCAGTCGGCGGTGCGCGAGGTGGAAGCACAGTTTGGCGTGAAGGTGGAGCTTTTCTTCCCCCAGCGCGAGGATGCGGCTCCGCCTACGCCCGTGGACGCGCCGGTGGTGCAGGCATTGACCCGCGCCTTAGCCGAGACGCGGGGAGTGAAAGCAGTGCCGATGGGCATTGGTGGCGGCACGGTGGCTGCCCATTTCCGGCGTGCCGGACTGCCAGCCGTGGTGTGGGAGACCATTGACCAGACCGCGCACCAACCCAATGAGTATTGTCGCATCAGCAATGTTCTTGCCGATGCCAAGGTGTTTGCTCACCTCTTCTTGTACGCATAGCTTGCCGAGGGTGTCGTGGATCGCGACTTGGAATCCATGCAGCAGGCGCGCCATCTCTGTGTGCGGGCGCGCGAAGCGCAGCTCAAGTTCAAGGAATTTTCCCAGAAGGACGTGGACCGCGTGGTGGCGGCCATGGCAGACGCCGGCTTTCGTGCGGCAGAGCAACTGGCGCAGTTGGCCGTGGAGGAGACCGGTTTCGGAGTGGTTGCCGACAAGGTAGCCAAAAACCAGCTCGCCACGCGGGATGTCTACAACCTCATCAAGAACATGAAGACGGTGGGGGTGATCAACGAACTGCCCGGCAAACGCATATTGGAGATCGCCGAGCCGATGGGAGTGATCGCCGGCATTGTGCCGGTCACCAATCCCACCTCCACGGTGCTCTTCAAATCCCTCATTGCGGTGAAGGCCAGAAACGCCATCGTCTTCTCGCCCCATCCCAATGCGGTGCGTTGTGCCAATGCGGCGGCGGCGGTGATGAGTCAGGCTGCAGAGAGCGCGGGCGCACCCCCTGGTCTCATCAGTTGCATGACCCTTTCTACGCTCCAGGGTACCAACGAGCTGATGCACCATCGCGATGTGGCCATCATCTTGGCAACGGGCGGCGCGGGTTTGGTCAAGGCGGCCTACAGCGCTGGCAAGCCGGCTTACGGCGTAGGGCCGGGCAACGTGCCGGCGTTCATCGAGCGCACTGCAGACGTGCGCAAGGCAGTGGCGGACATCGCCGCCTCCAAGACCTTCGACAACGGCACGGTGTGCGCCTCCGAGCAGGCCATCATCGCCGATTTGCCCATCAAGGACCAGGTCATCGCCGAGTTGCAGGCGCGCAAGGCTTACTTTCTCAACCCGGACGAGTGCCGCAGGGTGGGTGCCACCTTGGTGACGCGCGAGCTCACGGTCAGCCCGGATTGCGTCGGACAACCGGCCTACGTCATCGCGCAGAAGGCGGGCATAGCGGTGCCGCGCGACACCAGCATGCTGGTCGCCCCGCTGGATGGGGTTGGGCCTCACTATCCCCTCTCCATCGAGAAACTCTCGCCGGTGATCGCCTTCTACGTTGCGGATGGCTGGGAGGCCGGGTGCGAGCGCTGTATCGAAATACTGAACTTTGGCGGGCTCGGCCATACGCTGGTCATCCACTCCCGGGACGAGGAGGTGATTATGCAGTTTGCCCTCAAGAAGCCTGCCTTCCGCATTCTGGTCAATACGCCCGGCACGCACGGAGCAGTGGGGATCACCACCGAGCTGGACCCATCCATGATGCTGGGCTGCGGCACGTACGGGGGTAACATCACCACAGACAACGTGACGCCCATGCACCTGTTGAACATCAAACGAGTTGCCTACGAGACGAAGCCGTTGCGCCGTTCCGAGCGCAGTACCGATTGGCGCCCAGAATTGCTCACGCATGGCAGGGTGAATGTGCGTGCGCCGTACCAGGCGGCACTGACTCCGGCGGCGGGCATTTCGCGCCGAGAGGCTCCCCAGGCGGAATTCCATGCCCGCCAGCCGTCGCCTGCGCCGCGAGGGCGTTATGGCAGCAGCGGTTTGACCGACGAAGAGGTGGAGCGCATTGTCGCCGAATTTCTTCAGACGAGGTGAAAGACTGGGAATGGTGACCCGGCTCCAGTTGCAACGCGCTGAGCGGAGGAGGGCGTGGAAAGGATACTGATCCCCGTCGGCGTTTCCAACCGCCATGCCCACTTGTGCCGGGAGCACCTGGACGTTCTGTTCGGCAAGGGGTTTGAGCTGACCAGGGAACGAGAGCTCTACCAGTGCGGTCAGTTCGTCTCCGAGCAGACGGTGACCATTAGCGGGCCGAAGGGGGCCATCGAGGGGATGCGCATCTTGGGACCGCTGCGCAGCCGCACGCAAGTGGAGGTCTCGCGCACCGACGCCTACCGCCTTGGCCTGGATTGCCCGGTGGGCGATGCGGGACCCTTGCCTGCCGGCCAGGCGGCCGTGCTCATCGGGCCGCAGGGTTCGGTGACGCTCCATCAGGACGTGGTGGTGGCGCGCCGCCACATTCACGTCAACCCGGAGATAGCGGCCAAGTTGGGGGTGCGCCACGGCGATGCGGTGTTTGTGGCACCCGTGGCGCAGCCAGGGGCGGACCCTGCGCAATTGCGCACCGTGATTTTTGGCAACGTCCTCGTCCGCGTCGACGAGACCTTCCGCCTGCAGATGCACATCGACCTGGACGAGGCAAACGCCGCAGGCCTGAAGACCGGCGACATGGTGTACATCGTGCAAAGCAGCCTGCGCTACAACTTTAACCTGAACGGGCGGAGGGTCATCACCGAGAACGATGTGCGCCAGGCCATCCTCCGGGGGCAAAAGATTCGCGTGGAGCCCGGCGTCATCGTCACACCGGCGGCCCGCGATCTTGGCAAACAGCACAATGTCTTCGTGTGAGCGAAAGCGGTCCGCTCCTGCTGCTCTTGGCACGCACAGCCATCTCTCTTGCCTGGCGTGTGACGCAGACCTTGACGGGCACCTTGCAGGTGCGGGCGATGAGTGTGCATAGGGAGGCTCATGCCGCCGGACAGAGCCAGGAGCCTGCCGAGGTTCTGGTGGTCTGTTCCGTGGGGCAGGAGGAGCTGGAGGTGCACTGGGACGCGCAGGTGCCGCAGTACCCGGCCGAAATGGTCGCCGTTGCCACCCATCACTGGCAGCGACTTTGCAGTGAGGCGCGGCCTGGTGCAGTTCTCTTCGATGGGGCGCTCTGTTTTCTCCGAAACTTCTCGTGGGATGGCTTCCGTCTCCACCTTTCCCTTGGCAGAACAAGCTACCTCTATGCCCTCTTTGCCAATGCTTATTGCCAGGAAATCGTCCGTCGTTGGGGAGCAGAGCACCTGCCCAGGGTGCTTGGCGTCAGCGCGGTGGTGGTTAGTGCGGGCGGTGTCCTGCCGCTTATGCGCCGTAGCGACACCGTCGGTGAGTTCCCCGGACGGTTGGATGTCTTCGGCGGGCACATCGACCCGGGGGTAGATGTGCTGGCGGGGGTGCCCCACCCGTTTGTGGCAATCGGCAACGAGCTTTGTGAAGAGCTCGACCTGCGACCTGCCGAGCTGAATTCCCTTCGCTGCATAGGGCTCATCAAGAGCCGCTGCAATCAGAAGCCCGAACTGGTCTTCGCGTGTTCTGTGCCGGGCGACCTGCAGGAGCTGTGTCGCCGGGCAGGAGGCGCTCGCGGTGCCGGCGAGTTCGTCGACCTCCTCGCCGTGCAGGACGAGCCGCCTGCTCTTCGCCAGCTTTTGGAAAAAAGGCGCAGCGAGCTCACGCCTTCTGCCTATGGCAGTCTGTGGGTTTACGGGCTCTACCGAGGGTTCTGGAAGTACACGGCCGCAAAAAAATCTTGACTTTTTGCAAAATAGTTCTAAATTAGCTGCGCCCTTGCGTCGGGAACTGTACCGCTGGTTTGGGCCTGTAGTCATGGTGCGCATAAGCAGCGCCTGTTGTTCATACAGACAACTTTCCGCCTGATGGTGGAGAAGCTGTTGCTGGAAGTGACAGCGGTGCAGTCGTTCCTGACCGCGGGCCGAGAGGCAGGAGTGGGCAAGGCTCGAGATGGCCGTCGCGTTGGGTCTGGAACGTGACGGCTTTTTGTTGTGGCAACCGTTGGCAAAGCGGAGGCAAGCACAAGGCAATGGAAGCACTAGGAGGGGCGGCAGAGCCCATGCCGCGGCAGATTCAGGCCAAAGTCACTGGCTATGGGGGGTACACCTCGAGAGCGGAACGAAGGAGTTCTGACCAGCTCCTCCGCGCCCATCTCATCTCCCGCCTCGAAGGTCTGGCGAGCAGGCTCAACGGTGCCGCCGAGCAGGCGCAGAGCCTCGGTGCGCCCGAGCTTTCTGAGCCGCTCAGCCGCCTGCACCGCAAGTTGAGCACCATTTGCGAAGGCTTGCACGCGCCCAGCTACCTTGAATCGAGCTTTTTCGAGAGCACATCGCTGCCGGCGGAGTTGTTGGAGTCCATCTATGGCTGTGAGCTGGCACTGCTCGGAGAGGTGAGCGAGCTGGATGAGGAGGTTTCTGACCTGGATGTGACGGTGCTCTCCGAGGCGGAGCTCCAGGAACTGGCCTTGCGCATGTCTGACTCTGTGGATGCCTTCAACCAGGCGCTCTTCGAGCGGGAATCGCTGATGATGGGAGGGGAGGGGGAGTAGATAGAACACCGGTGGCAGGGGAGGAAAGAGAGCATGCGCCTTTTCGCCATAAGTGCAGAGGGCGAATTCCAGGAGTTCAGCAAGAAGCAGTTCGCCGCGCAACACCAGGAACAGATTCTCGAGGAGTGGTTGGAAAAGAATCCCGACGGGATTGTCGAGGACGGCAAACTACTGCTCATCGGGAGGCAGGTTACCACGAACCTGGGTAGCACCATCGACCTCGTGGGCCTGGATCGGTCGGGAGCCGTGGTCGTTGTGGAACTCAAGAGGGGGCGGACACCACGAGAGACAGTGGCCCAGGCCCTCGAATACGCTTCCTATGCGGAGCAACTCGATGCCCAGCAACTGGAGGAGCTGTTTCAGCAGTACATGGCTGATGAGTCCCTGTCCCTTGCGGACTATCACAGGGAGTATTTTGATTTGCCCCCGGAGGAGGCAGTGACGCTGAACAAGGAACAACGCATTGTGATCGTCGCGCAAGAAGTAAGTAGCCCAGTGAGAGAGACTTCAACCTTTCTGAGGAGGAAGGGCATCAGGATTACCTGCGTAGAGTTCTCCTACTTTGAGTCAAAAGGGGGAGGGGCGCTGCTGGGCCAAGATATCGCCGTCGGAGAGGAATCTGTTCGGGCGAGGCGTCCCCAGGGGTTGCCAGCGAGAACGCTTACCCCGGCGAGTTCCCGGAGGGTACCGACGAGTTCGGCAAACCTGTGTTCGAGAAGATTCTGGGCTTCGCCGAGCTAAGGAAGCTGCCTATCCATTGGGGCAGGAGAGGATTCTCTGTATGCTTGGACCAGGATGGCGTGCAGATCCCTGTACTTTTTTGTTATAATCTCAGCTCAGAGCGTGGACAGTCGATCTACTACGTGCCGCGTCGCGGCGAGACAGTCGGCATTGCGGCGAATACGGCTGTTCCTCAGGCCGAGCTGGACAGGTTGAGCAATCGACTGTTGAACACGAATTTGTTCGTGTCGACTGGCGCGTATTTGAAGTGCAGCATTGACCACAGCCTTACGGACGAAAAGATCGACCAAATCATCAACTGGTTCGAGGACGTTATCGACACTGTGTCCAAACATGGACTAAACGGATAGCATGCCCTTGGCCCGATGGCAGCTCTACGCCCAATAGGGGCATGCACTGCGGGAGTGGAGAAAGGTTCGCTTTTCGTCAGCGCTTGGCACTGATAGCCGGGAACATCGCCCATGAAGCACTACACCGAGTACCTCTGGTTCAACACCAAGAAGCACCGCGAGTACATCAACATCACCGACCAGGTGGAGCAGGCGGTGCAGAAGAGCGGCGTCCAGGAGGGGATGGTGCTGGTGTCGGCCATGCACATCACGGCTGCCGTCTACGTCAACGACGCCGAGGTGGGGCTCATTGAGGACATCGAAGAATGGCTGCAACGGCTTGCCCCCGAGGGACCGGACTATCACCACCATCGCACCGGCGAGCACAACGGCGACGCCCACCTCAAGAGCCTGCTCATGCACCATCAGGTGGTGCTGCCCATCACCGATGGCCGCGTGGACTTGGGGCCCTGGCAGCAGGTTTACTACGCAGAATTCGACGGCCAGCGCCGCAAGCGCGTGGTCATAAAGGTCATCGGGGAGTAGGCGGTCGATAGAATCCACTTCTGAGGAGGCGACGGCATGGGTGAGCAGCAAGCCCATCGTGGCGGCCAGCAGCGCGGGGCGCTGTCCGGTATTGTCAGCGGCCTGGTTATCATCTGGCTGGGGATTGTGTTTCTCTTGGACAGGCAGGGAGTGCTCGCTCCCGGCGTGGGGTGGGTCTGGTACTTCCTCTTTGGGCTGGGCGTGATTCTGCTCTTGGAGGTGATTGCCCGCCATGTGCTGCCGCAGTACCGCCAGCGCTCGGGAGGACGGCTGGTGGCCGCGGTGGCGCTCATGGCCATCGGCGCCTGGCAAATCACCGGCTTGGGGGAATGGTGGCCGCTGCTTCTCATCGCCGCAGGCCTGGTGCTGATTGTCAGCAGCTTCCGCCTTAGCGAGAAGGCGTGACGCCCCCGGCTGCGCCGCTCCCGAGTACCGGGGGGCTGCAAACGCCTGCTATGGCCTGTTCGCTCCTCCTTGCTTGCCCTGGCCGTGGTCGATGGGGTGACGCGTCCAGTCCCTTGCTGGGAAGAACTCCAGCACCTCCCCTTCCGGCGTGCGCAGCAGCACACGGATAACGCCTGCGTTGGCGATCTGTGCCTTGCACTGGTTGCAGATATGGCGATGGCCGACGATGAACATGGTGGTGCCTCTGGTGGAGTGGCCGTTGCGCGCTGCTAAGGCAATGGCGTTGGATTCGGCGTGCGAGCCCACCGCGCGACAGAGCTCCAGCCTGGTGCCGGAGGGGATGCCATGGGCGTCGCGGTAGCAGGAGCCGAGCTCTAAGCAGTGTGGCTGGTACTTAGGCGCACCGTTGTAGCCAGTGGACACGATGTCCCGGTCGCGCACGATTACCGCGCCGACCTTGGTGCGCAGGCAGGACGAGCGCGTGGCCACTACTGCGGCAACGTTCAAGAAGTAGTCATCCCAGCTCGGCCGTGAGCTGTCCATAGAGCTTGTTTCTGCCGGCATCGGGGCCTCACCCTCTTTCGGGACCTGCCCTTGAGCCTTCCCTGATGCATTGCCTCACTCCACCAGTGCCGGCGTCACTGCCCAGGCCAGGAGCCATCCGGAGCCTTCGCCCCGGCTGTCCAAGCAGACGATCCCGCCATGTGTGAAGCTGACCACCGGCGGTTCCGGAGTCCCCGCCACCAGGAGCGCTGCCAGCCGCGAAAGGAAAGGGAGATGGCCGACGAGCATGGGCGCGTCTTCTTTTTCCAACCAGGCCACCACGGGCCGCGGGTCGTCCAAGGGTGCTAGGCCGCTGCGCTCTTCCACGCCCCCTGGCGGGTGGAGCATGCTGGCGAAGAGCTCTGCCGTCTGGCGGGCGCGTTGCTTGCCGCTGTGCACGATACGACCCACGTGCAGCCCTTGCCGCTGCGCCCAAGCGGCCATTCGCTCCACCTCGCGCGCCCCCTCAGGGGAAAGATGGCGTTTTGGGTCAGCTTCCTCGGGGAGGCTCTTGCCGTGTTGGACGAGAAAGATAGCCATGGTCCTTCTCCTAAGCGTGCTCGGCGGTGCGGGCCGGCCACAAGGCCAACATGGGCGCCGCCACCTGCTCGGCCCGTTCCTTTCCGTAAAGGAGCTCAACTAAGCTCAAGGCAAACTCCAGCGCCGTGCCCGGGCCCCTGCTGGTCACGCAGTTGCCATCCACCACGACGCGCTCCTCAACGGCCTCCTGGTTGGTGAGACGAGGCGCAAAGGAGGGGTGTGCAGTGGCGCGCCGGCCGGTCAGCAAGCCGTGATGCTGGAGCACCACCACCGGCGCGGCGCAAATGGCGGCGTAAAGCCTTCCGGATGACGCCTGCTCTTTGAGAAGGCGCACCAGGGGCGCGCAGTCGCGAAGGTGCTCAGCCCCTGGCATGCCGCCAGGTAGCGCGATGAGGTCGAATGTCAGCATCTCGCATGCGCCAATCGGTACGTCAGCCACGAGTTTCGTGCCACGGGAGGCCACCACCTGCAGGTTGTCAACCGCAGCTACCGTTACCTCTGCCCCTGCGCGCCTCAAGACGTCGATGACGGTGACCGCCTCGAGCTCCTCGATGCCGTTGGCAATGGGTACCAGGACCTTCTTCACTTTCTCCTCCGCCTGTGGGAACTTCGGGGCCGCACAGGTCACCACGCAAGAGCGGCGGCCTTGTTGAAAATTAGCAAAAGCCAGCGAAAGTTGCAAGGGCCGGTGACGGCCACTGGAGCTCCTGCCTTCCTCGCCGCCGTCTGCACTCCCTCGGGCAAAAGCGCCTCCCCACAGCGGCCTTGCCTGTTTTCCGCACCTGCTACCTCATTCGCAGCGCGTACCCGCGGCTCAGTCCATTGGCCACGAAGTACCACTCTACCTCAAGGCAGATCAGGGCCGTGCCATCCTGCTCGACAAACTCGGCCAGTTCCGGATGACGTGCCGCGTCACCTTCCGCCAGAGCAGCTCTTTCGCGAGCGTGCACCTCCCGTGTCGCACCGGTGGCGGTAAGGGCAATAGCCTGCTGCAAATCCTCGGGAGTATTGGCGCGGTTGTCCACCAGAAGAGCAGCACGTGGACGGGCAGCTAAGTTGGCGAACTTGCGCGTGGCCGGCGACGTGGCGATGAGCAGCGAATACAGGTCGTGGGTGCTGGCAAAGGTCACCAAACTGGCGTAAGGCCTCCCCTGGCTCTGCGTGCACAATACGCCGAATTTCTGCTCCTCCAAAACCTGCCGGATCTCCCTGGGGATGTCCATGGTAAGTTCATTTCCTGTCAGTGCGTCCCACCACTCGAGAAATCGGTCAGTGGCAGTATTGTCCCCCCGCACCTGGTCGGATTAGCCGTGGCTACCTCACCTCCAGCGTCTGCCCAGCGGCGAGCTCGACACGGGGGAGGGTGAGCTCCGGTCGCCCCTCCTTTCGCTGCGCGCGAGTCTTGGTCGGCACCCCGTCCACGTATGCGCGTGGCTCGTCCGGAAAGAGGCTCGCGGGTGACAGGGAGAGCTGGCTGAGCGTGAGGCTCCCGTGCAGCACGCTGAGCCTGGCGGGGCCTTTTCGTTGCGCAAAGGCCCCCAAGCCGTTCCGGTTGACCAGAAGCAGGCAAAGTCTTCGCTGTGAATGACCGGGGCAAAGGCCATCTGTCCTGTCACCGCGTCACAAGAAGAGCCGGAGAGCGCCAGCAAGACCGCCTAACTGGCCATCGCTCGTGCATAGTGGTGCCCGCATTCGATCTCCTCCCAAGGATTTCGGCGGAGTCCATCGTAGCGGTCGCGCGCCCCCTTCACCACGGAAAGCCCTTCGTCAATCCAACCGTTGTAGATGAGCGTGGCAGCCACCTGGTATTCGATGCCCGTCCAGACTTCGTCGCTGTACACGAAGGGCAGCAGCGGTCGCTTGCCAAAAGGCCACGAGCAGAGCAGCAACCCCGCTTCGTCGTTCAGGGCGTACACGCGTTGCACGTTGCAAAGGTCACCCAGCGGCCGCCGCCAGTTGTAGTCGAACACTGACTTGATCGCGGTTCTCACGTGTTCCGGCGGCAACAGATAGCCGAGCCCGACCACGTGCGCCAAGTACTGGCCGAGCAACTGGTCCGACAGGCACCCCTCGCCGTACTGGTACTTGGGTTGTCCACCGCTGGGTGCGTCTTGGGACGAGGGCATGCGCAGGTGCTCCGGGACTTCTAAACCTTCAGCCACCTCGACCTGCTGGCGGTAGTAGCGACCGTTCCACAGCAGCTGGTCATACTTTTTCCTGCCCTGCTCGTAGAGGCTACGATACAAAGTGGCGGCCTTGTGCTCGCCCATGGCCTTGGCCATCTCTGCTGCCGCCTTGAGGGCGCCGAGGTAGAGCGAGCCGGTCATGGTGTTCGGCCCATAGAACTCGATGTCGTAGGTGTTGTGCTGCTCCCCTTCCATGACCCGGTCCATGTCCTTGTCCCAGGGCCGGGTGACCTGCGCGGCTGTCCACTCGAACCCTTGCGGTGGTGGCGAGCCGCACCCTTTCCATGCGAACTCTAACGCCGCCTTGACCTTGGGCCAGAGCTCGCGCAAGAACCCATTGTCGCCGCTCAATTTCCACTCACGGGAGGCCTTGATGACGGTGCCCATCTGGCCATCGGCGCATGCCTTGAATTGCCACCAGTGCTCGCCGAGGGGTATGAGGGTGCGGAAGGTCATGTACCCGTTGGGCAGAGTATTGTGGAGAAAATCGGTGCGGCGCATGGAACGCTCGAGGCTCGGAAAGAGATAGGCCAGTGCCTGTTCATAATTCCACACGTGCGGCAGTTCATTGGACAGCAGCCTGAGGCGTCGCCGCACCCTTCGAAGGCGAAGAACGAGCCGTCGTCCAACCACAGGCAGGTGTTGGTGCGGATGACGGAGGCCTGGCTCGAGACGGCGTCGATCACGTATCCGGGCAACGTGCTATTGAAGAGCGCATTGTGGAAGAGTCGCGTCGCGTGCTCCAGCTTGTCCAGGCGACTCTGCACGTAGCGGGCCACCTCCCAGGCACTGGCAAAGCGCGTTGCATAGTAGTTGCGCATCCGCCTCTGGCGAACAGCGGGCTTGGCGTTCCAGTAGTTCTCGCGGTTGGGAAAGTACCAGGCCAGAATGAAGGTAAAGGTGAGCGACTGAGCTGGTTCCATCTCGGCGTGCAACACGAGCGAGCCGACGTCGCTTCGCCCCTCTGGCGAGGGGTCGCTCTCAGTGATTGCCTGCACCCGGCCGTCATCGGCGAAATCGTCCCAGAAGATGTGTGCCTGGTCCCACCAGCCGCCACGGTACCAATGAGTCTGCACATCAAGCTCGGGCCATGTGGTGGCTAAGGCTATGTTGCCGAAGCAGATGTCTTCGGCATCCATCCCGGGCTTGGACAGGACGAGGCCGCGGAGGCGCCCTCCTCCACGTACTGGTTGAGATTGCCACCGAGAGTCTTCCCGCTCAGCTCGCGCCCGTCTGTGCCCACCGGGTTGAACAGGCTGGCGGCAAGCGAGACGAGCACTCGGCGCTGCGTCGGGTTGGCCACCTTCCAGGTGAGGATGGCCACAGGTAATCCGCTATCGGCCGGTTCGTGCGGGATGAAGGGGTTCCAGGCCTCCAGGGACACCTGCACAGGCAGTTCTCCGTCCCTAAACTCGACCCACGCGAAAGGGTACTCGCCGCGGAACACCGCCTCATGGAGACGGGCCACCCCGGCCTGCTGATTCTGCGGGAGACCGAAGGCGCCAGTGTACGGCGGCAGCAGCCGACGCTCGAGAGTCCTTGCCACCGGCATTCCCCCTTCCTGGTTTGCGTAAATGGCAAAAAAGGTGAAGGGAAGGGCAAACCCCTTGCCCGGGCGGTTGAAAATCTCCCAGTCACGGAGTTCGCCCCGCCCGCCTAACGACACGGTGCCGGTGCCTATCCCACCCAAAGGAAAAGCCACCTGCGCTAAGGCCGGTCCGGTGAAGGTGCGGATGGCAGGCCCACAGTACAGCTCCTCACGGCCGTAGGGGATGCTTCTTGTGCGAGAGAAACACGTTGCGACACCCAAGAACAAGGTGCAAAGGCAAATGAACCTGCACATGGTCTCCTCCGCATACTGTTGCCATTGCGTTCAGCGGAAACGTCCCGCTGGTTCGCCCATAGCTTCTGCCCCCGGAATCGGTTTGAGCCCGGTCCCTGAGGATTGAAACCCCGGCCTCCGCAGCATCGTGGGCGAAGAGTGTGTGGTTTCCATTGCTGCAACAAAGCTTGTCGTGGCGGCATGTGGCCTCCCACGGCGCCGCCACCACCCCGAGCCCGGCCACAGGTCTTTTTGCCACCGGATGCGACGGGTAGCCCTCGCAAGTGGTGCGAGAGTTCCTCCGCAGACGCCCTTGCTGGAGTGCCCGTAGGGTGAGGTGCGGGGCGAAGAGTCGCTGCCGGCTATCGGAGAACTGCAGGGGGAAAGTTCACCTCTGCAAGCCGAAGAAAGTAGTCCCCCTCAATGTGTGCCACGCGCCACGGCCGAAAAACCGCATCTTGAGGCACAGAAAGGGACAATGAACCGCACTCCGCCACGCCCGCTCAGTGGTCCTCTGCAAATCCGCTCTTTTTCCCGCCAGGTGAGAGTGCTCGTCGCGGCCCCGGTGACGGGATGTTCTCGAGCAGTCTCAGCCAGTCGGTGAATGTATGTGCTCCGCCGCGCGCCTGCCGCCAGCCAAGGCCTGAGCCGCAGCTGGCGAGCTTTGTCCTACTGCTTCTTCTTGCCGAAAAGGGAAGATAGGACGTTTCCCACCGCCTGGGCACCACCCCGAGAGCCCGAACCGCCCATGAGTCCCTTCATGAGAAACCCTGCTGCGTCGTCGAGGATGTTGCCGTCGCCCTCTCGATCCAGCAGGGCTGCCACGGCCGAGGAGCCGCCTTTCTGGGTGGCCCGCTTCTGCCTCAGGGCAGCCAGGACGAACGGGGTCACCATGGGGATGAGCTTGGTGGCCACGCCCGGGTCGAGCTTGAACTGCCTAGCTATGGCCTGGGTGGCCTGTACTCCGGCCGGTCCCAGAAGTCCTCCCAGTTGCGGGTCAGCACTCGGGTCCGTTGCCTTTTGCGCAACCAGGCCGGCGATGTTTTGCAAGAAGCTTGCGCTCCCGTACTCGTTCAGGATATGATCGACTCGCGCTTCGCCGCCTCGTTCGTCCTTCTGTTTGCGAAGGCCGCTCAGGATGAGGGGGACTACCTGCGGAATGATCTGGGCGACCACGTTGGAGCTGATGCCCAGCTTGTTGCCGATCTCTCTGCTTACCTCCCCACCCCATTTGCTCATGAACTCTTCGACAAGCTTGGCATGGAATCGCCTCCTTCCGGAGTGGCAGAGGCAAACTCTTGCCCCTGCCACCCGTTCTCTGACCACGGTGGCCTATCGCGCGATCTTGGGGATGCGCAGGACCTGGCCAGGATAGATCAGATTGGGGTCCTTGATCACCTCCCGGTTGGCCTCGAAGATGACCGGATACTTCATGGCATCGCCGTAGTAGGCCTTGGCAATCTTGGACAGCGAGTCTCCTCTCTTCACGGTGTAGAACTCGGTCTCTTCCTCCGGCTTGGGCGCGGTGAAATAGTCGTCATTCACGGTGGCAACGCCTTTGACATTGCCGGCGAGCAGAATGGCCTTTTCCTTGGTGGCATGTGTATCACATTGACCGTACAGGAAGATGGTGTCGTTCTTGAATTCGACCTTGAGGTTCTTGATGCGGTCTCCGAGTTCGGTGCGCAGGAGCGTTTCCACCTCCTTGGCTTCGTTCTTGCCTCCACCAAAAATTGCCGCACCCACGTTCTTCAGGAAACTAAAGGTTCCCATTGGATGGCCTCCTCTTGACTTCGATGGACATTGTCTGCTTCAGGAAACGTGCGGGATGTAGTTCAACGCCGCAGGGGTCAACGGATTGTGGAAGGACCACACTCCTCCTTTCTCCCTCGGAAAAAGCGCGGCGCGCTGGAAGTGAGGCGCCGCTTGCTATGGAACGTGCTGCTGCGAGCTCTGCTCAGTACTTGAGGACCGGCTCGAGCTGCTTGGCAGCCTCTACCCAGCCTTCGACCTGGCTAAGACCGGGCAGCTTCCGCACGAGCTTGTGCTTCTCGTTGACCTCGGTGAGGGCCGCGTGGAGATTCTCGGGCTTGCGGTTGCGCAGCTCCTTGACGCTGTCCACACCCGCCTTCTCCAGCAGCTCCGCGTACTCGCTGCCAATGCCCGGGATGCGGAACAAGTCGGCGGCGTTCACCCACTTCAGGATCAGGGACTCGTTGATGCCGGTAGCCTCTGCCAAGTCCTTCCGTCCCTTGCGGGTGGCCCCTTTTTCGAGCAGGTCGCTGACCGTCGTGACGCCGACCTTGGCCAACTTGTTTGCGTATGACTTGCCGATGCCTTCGATTTCCACAATCTTGTAGTTTGCCATGGCTGGCCTCCCTCAGCTCGTGAACCCGACAGTTGACTATGCCTCCACTGTGGCTATAAGATAACAATTGTTCCGATGAAAGTCAACTGCTATTTTTCCTGGAAGCCTGGTTGGCAAACCACTGGAGGCACGGTTCTGCCGGCAGGGGAAAGATTCCCCTTGAAATTGTCCCTGAGGTTTATATCTTTGTCTGGTGACGCAATCGGTGTTGGTTCAGGTTGCGGAGGAGGAGCCATGCAGGAGTTTGAAAAGTTGGGCGTCTTTTACTTAGGCCGCCTGTATGACTTGGAGAAGAAGGCGCGCCGCGATGAGCTTCTGCTCTATGACTCCAAGGACTTGGTGACGCACGCCGTCTGCGTGGGCATGACCGGCAGCGGCAAGACGGGCCTGTGCATTGGCCTTCTCGAAGAGGCCGCACTCGATGGCATCCCGGCGATTATCGTCGATCCAAAGGGCGATCTCCCCAATTTGCTCCTCACGTTTCCAGAATTGAGTCCTGCAGAATTCTTGCCCTGGATCACCGAGGACGATGCGCGCACGAGGGGCCTCTCTGCGGAAGAGTATGCTCGGGAACAGGCAGAGTTGTGGAAGAAGGGCTTGGCCGAATGGGGGCAGGACGGTGCGCGCATCCGGCGGCTGCGCGAGGCCGCAGACTTTGCCATCTACACGCCGGGAAGCACCGTCGGCCTACCGGTGTCCATCATTGCTTCTTTTGCCGCCCCTCCGCAAGAGATTGTCGACGATAGCGAGCTCTTGCGCGAGCGCGTCAACACCACCGTCACCAGCCTGCTCAATTTGATGGGCATCGAGGCTGACCCGCTGCAGAGCCGCGAGCACATTCTGCTGAGCAACATCCTCGACCGCGCATGGCGACAACGTCAGGACATGGAGCTTGCCGCGCTCATTCAAGCCATTCAGTCCCCGCCCATGAGGAAGATCGGTGTGTTCGATGTGGAATCGTTTTTTCCGACCAAGGAGCGCTTTGCGTTGGCCATGCGGCTCAACAACTTGCTGGCTGCCCCCGGGTTTGAGACCTGGCTGGAAGGGGAGGCCTTGGACATCGGTCGCATCCTCTACACGCCGGAGGGCAAGCCGCGCATGGCCATCTTCTCGATCGCCCACCTCAACGACGCCGAGCGTATGTTCTTCGTCTCCCTTCTCTTGAGCCAGCTCTTAGGGTGGATGCGCACCCAATCGGGTACCAGCACCTTGCGGGCACTGTTCTATATGGACGAAATCTTTGGCTACTTCCCGCCGGTCGCCAACCCGCCCGCAAAGGCGCCGCTGATGACCCTGCTGAAGCAGGCGCGGGCGTTTGGCCTGGGCATCGTCCTTGCCACCCAGAACCCCGTGGACCTGGACTACAAGGGCTTGGCCAACGCCGGCACCTGGTTTATCGGTCGGCTGCAGACGGACCGCGACAAGCAGCGGCTGCTGGACGGCCTGGAGGGGGCAAACCTCGGCAGCGCCTTCGACCGCAAGCGCATGGAGCAGACGTTGGCCAGCCTGGGGAAGCGAATCTTCCTCATGAATAACGTCCACGAGAAAGAGCCCGTGATTTTCGAGACGCGGTGGGCGATGTCCTACCTGCGCGGTCCGATGACCAGGACGCAGATCAAGCAGCTCATGGAGGAGCGCAAGAAGGCGGTGCCGGTGGTGCAAGAGGTGAGTGGGCGGGCGCTGACTGCACGACGCCAGGCAGCAACCCGGCCAGCGCTGCCGCCGGACATCCCCGGGTACTTCCTGCCCGTGCGCAGGGGGCAACCAGGTGGCACCCTGCTGCGGTACGAGCCGAGGCTGCTCGGGCTGGCGAAGGTCTATTACCTGGACAGGAAGCTGGAGATCGATTCTGAACAGACCGCGGCACTCCTTGCCACCATGCCCGAGCGACCTGCGCTAATCGACTGGGACGGCGCCGAGCCAGTGGCGATAGCCGAAGCTGAGTTGCAAAGGGCGGCCGCCGACGAGCAAGCGGTGTTCGGGGAGCTGCCTGCCGAGGCGACTAAAAGGGCCAATTACCCCGAGTGGCAAAAGGACTTGCAGGAATGGCTCTTTCGCAAGCACACTCTGCAACTGTTGCGCAGCCCGTCCTTAGGCCTAGTGTCCAAGCCGGGCGAGACGGCGAGAGACTTCCGCATCCGGCTGCAGCTTGCCGCCCATGAGCAGCGGGACGAGATGGTGGAACGCTTGCGGCAAAAGTACGCCGCGCGCATGACGTCGCTGCAGGAGCGCGTCCGTCGTGCCGAGTGGGCTTTGCAGCGAGAGGTGGAACAGGCCAAGCAGCAGAAGATGCAGACGGCGCTCTCGTTGGGTACCACCTTGCTCGGTGCCTTTGTGGGCAGAAAGGCCATCAGCCATTCCACGCTTGGTCGCGCTACCACTGCCGCCCGTGGGGCCAGCAGGGCGATGAAGGAGGAGCAGGACGTGAGGCGCGCGCAGGAAAACCTGGAACAGGTACGTCAACAGCTGGCAGAGTTGGAGCAGCAACTCGCCCGCGAGATAGAAGAGATGCAGGCGCGCACCGACCCAATGAACGAGCGGCTGGAGACCGTGGTGCTCAGGCCACGCAAGACGGACGTGAACGTGTCGCTGATCGCCTTAGCCTGGGTACCCCATTGGCAGGACCAGGCCGGACAGCTCTCGCCGGCATGGTGAGCCCCCAGCTCATGGGGGTGAATTCTATGCCGCCGCTTTCCACCGGATGATGCGGCGGGAGTTTGAGTGCAGGAGGCTTTCGCCCAATGGCGCCGCCTCGTTTGTCGTGCGGAATGCGATTGGGAGTTGGCGCCCGTTGGGTTAACAGGGGTCATCGCACGGCTTGCACACTGAGCGCTTCGCGGCACAGGGAATTGCCTCGGTGCGAGCCTGGCCACAGGGGAGAAGGGCGATGAGCCAACACAGCGCAGGCATTCTGCTCTTCAGGCGCCAGCACGGCAAGCTCGAAGTCCTGCTCGTGCATCCTGGCGGGCCCTTTTGGGCAAAGAGGGACCTCGGCGCCTGGTCCATACCAAAGGGTCTTGACGACTCAACAGAGGACCCACTCCAGGCGGCACTAAGGGAGCTGAAAGAGGAAACCGGGTTGACGGTTCAGGGCAGCCCGATTGCCCTGGGGGAGTTTCGGCAACCAAGCGGCAAGATAATCTACGCCTGGGCTCTGGAGCACGACTTTGACGTGACGCGACTTGTCAGCAACACCTTCCCGCTGGAGTGGCCGAAGGGCTCTGGGAAGGTGCACCAGTTCCCAGAAGTCGACCGCGCTGCCTGGTTCGAGGTCGAGGAGGCGAAAAGGAGGATCCTCGAGGGGCAAGTTCCCATCATTGACAAGCTGGTGGCAGCTCTGGCGCGCCAGGGGGAGCCGCAGCCAGGCGCAGCTTAGCTGCATCTGCGTGGGCCGGCCTTTTGCACGCTCCTTGCTGAGGCGAGCAGGCGAAGAGACCCTCACGGAGCCGTGCTTCATAGCCAGGCCTCACCACGGGAGAAGGTCGTGCGGTCGTGGTACCCAGGGGCTCTTTCCATCGATACACTCCAGGCTCTGTCTGAAGCAACACATGGCGCATGCGCGTAGCTCTGCAAATAGTGCTTGACATTGTCGATGAGAACTCTTATCTTAAGGCGTCTCAAGATATATCAAGCCGAGGACGATGATAAGAGTGGGCGGGTTGCAGGGGAAGAAGCGATGCCGCTGGTGATAAAGGGAAAGACCTACTACCGAACGCACGAGGCTCTGGAACTGGCGGGCATCAGCCGCGCCACCTGGTACCGCTGGAAGGCCGCCCGTTTGGTGCGGGATGCCAAACAGAAAGACCGGCGAGGCTGGCGCCTGTTCACCGCGGAAGAGGTGGAGCGTCTCAAGGAATTCGCGCAGCAGGTGAGGGCTGTGCCCACACAGTCGGAGCTTGACCTGAAGTGAGTCGGGGGGGTGGATTCGACACCCCGGCAGGCCGGGGGTGGTTGGGATGGGAAGTGCGAGGGGTGTGCCATGAGCAAAATAGGGAGGAAGAGGGTGGTCGTTGCGCTGGGCAGCGGCAAAGGCGGCGTGGGCAAGACGACGCTTTCCTTAGCTTTGGCGCAACGCCTGTGCACTCAGGGGCACACGGTCACCCTCGTCGACGCAGATCTTGGGGGACAGAATCTGGCGGCGGCTCTCATGCATCCTGCGGGTGGGCCGCTCCGCGAGGGTTTCCTGCGGAACGCTATGGCGGTGTCACGCCACGAAAAGAGTGGCGGCCAACTCCAACTGGTGAGCTTCTGCCACACGCCGTCAGATGCCTCCGAGCACGATGGCCTGGCCGGACGCCTTGCGCGCACCCTGCGGGGGCTTAGATCCGGCTTGGTCATTGTCGACCTGGGTCCGGGCGTTGCCCCGTTCACTTTGGACTGCTTCCTGGCTGCCGACCTCGGGGTAGTGGTGACCACTCCTGAACCATTAGCGATCCGGGGGTCTTTTCTCTTCCTGGAGGCGTGCCTTTTACGGGGCTTGGAGCGAGAGGCTTATGGGCGTCCCGAGGCGAATAAGCTATTGCGGTTCCTGCGCAAGCGCCGCGGCAACGACGACAAACCTCTGCGCGAGCTCCTGGGCGGCTTCAACAAGGGACGCCACTGCCTGACCAGCGTGTTGGAAGTCCTCCTGGAGAAATTGCGGGTGGGAATTGTCGTCAATTGCGTGCGCGAGGAGGGGGACAAGCGCGTGGCGCAAACGTTGCGCGCTATGCTGCTCGACCTCTTGGGCATGCACACCGAGCTGTGGGGTTATGTCCCGTTCCTTCGGGAACTGCGCCGGCTCTCGCGGGCCCACCACGGCGACAGCACCTGGACGTCCCCGCTTCTCGACGGTTGCCTTGACCCATTGACCAGCGTGGTCCAGTTGGCCGCACGCGGCTTGCGCCGGGGATGGCCATCGGACAGGATTACCGTGCTGGACAACCAGGAGGGGCCGCAGGTGGTGTGCAGCACACGATGCACCTGTTGGTCCAGTTGCGAGCTGCGGCGCGGCGGCTATCCATGCCGCATCACTCCCCTTGGCGAGCTCAAGACGCTGTTGGCCGACCTTGCGGCGGAATAGGGCAAGCAGCGTCAAGAGCTTTCCTTTTTCCGAGGTAAAGAGGGCGTGCGACGCGGGCGAGTGTTAGTGGTCGACAATGAACAGCGCATGTGCCAGGTGTTGAAGGCGGGGCTGGAAGCCGATGGACACTACGTGGTCATGGCCTTCGATGGTCAGGCCGCCTTGGACGCTTTTGCCCGCGAACCTTTCGACGTGGTGCTCTGTGACCTTAAGATGCCCGGCATGGATGGCCTGCAGGTGCTCAAAGAGCTCAAGAGGCGCCACCCCGGGGTGGAGGTCATGCTGATGACCGCCTACGCCACCGCCCAGACGGCGGTGGAGGCCATGAAACAGGGGGCGTACGACTACCTCATCAAGCCTTTCGAGACCGATGAGCTGCGCCTGAAAGTCGCACACCTCATCGAAAAGCGGCGCCTGGCTGAAGAGAACGTTGCCCTCCGTCAAGAGCTACGCCATACCTTCGAGCTGGCCTATGTGGTGGGCCGCAGCGAAGCCATGGAGAAGGTCTACCGTATGGTGCAGAAAGTGGCCCCCACCGACGCCACCGTGCTGCTCCGAGGCGAGAGCGGCACCGGCAAGGAGCTTATCGCCAGAGCCATCCACGAGTTGAGCCCGCGTGCCGACAAGCCGTTTGTCGCCGTCAGCTGTGGCGCCTTGCCGGAGAGCCTGTTGGAGAGCGAGCTTTTTGGCTACGAAAAGGGCGCCTTCACTGGAGCTGACCGTCGCAAAGAGGGATTGTTTCAGGCAGCCGGCGAAGGGACGCTCTTTTTAGACGAAATCGGCGATGTCTCGCTGGCTACCCAAGTGAAGCTCCTTCGCGTCCTGCAGAGCCACGAGATGGTGCCGCTGGGTGCCACCAAAGCCATCCCTGTGCGCGCCCGCATCATCGCTGCCACCAATCGCAACCTGGAGGAGGCGCTGCATGCCGGCACCTTCCGCGAAGACCTCTACTACCGCATCAATGTCTTCCCCATCGTGTTGCCGCCACTGCGCGAGCGTCGCGAGGACATCCCGGAACTGATCAACCACTTTCTGCGAAAGTACGGAGGCCCCAAGGCCGCCATCGAGCCCGATGCCTTGGTGGCCCTGATGCACTACGCCTGGCCGGGCAACGTGCGCGAGCTGGAGAACGTGGTGGAGCGCACGGTGATCATGACCGGCGGGGGAGTCATCACGCGCGCCGACTTGCCGGCGCACATCGTCCACAGCACAGCACCGTCCTCGCCGGTGGAAATCCCCCACGAAGGGCTGGCCTTGGAGGAAGTCGAGCGGCACTTGATCGTCAGAGCTCTTGATAAGGCAGGAGGAAACAAGACCGAAGCTGCGCGGCTCTTGGGAGTGACGCGCCGCAGGCTGTACTCGATGATGGAGCGGCTCGGCGTTCGCTCACCGTGAAACTTGAATTTCGAAGCGGAGCTGCAGTGCAGAGCCCATAGTCCGGGGAAAGGGCAGAAGTTGCGCGGATGATGATGGGAGGAAGAGCGGATGAGGCGCGAGCAGAAGTCGTTTGCCTTCCCTGTGGGGACATTTGTGCTGTTCGTGGCGGTGCTCCTCTTGTCGCTGCGAGGAACGCCCCATGAGCGGC
This sequence comes from candidate division KSB1 bacterium, assembly GCA_024655945.1. Lineage (NCBI taxonomy): Bacteria > Pseudomonadati > Candidatus Zhuqueibacterota bacterium. The sequence continues at coordinate 6,862 of JANLFK010000019.1, read as the reverse complement.
GCCTCGTAGTTGGAGTTCAGCTCACCGAGCCCCAGATGCTTGATTCGTTGCTTGCGACGGCCCGCCGCGAGGGGAGCCGGGTCTCCACGTACGAGGCGCCCATGGGCAGGGTGTTCCATCTGGTGGAGTGCCAGGGGTCCGGAGCTGCCCGGGTGATCGTGGAATGTCTGCCCCCCGGCACCGAGAACGTGGCGGCAAGCTCGGTGCTCATGGCCCATGCCGGGCCACAGGGTTGGCGTCCCGATGTGGTGTTGGCCATGACCCTCTGCGACGTGGCTAACACCTCCCCAGGCGACATTGCGCTCAACAGCGCCTGGGCCATCGGCCACAGCGGCAGACTCGACGGCCATGGGTACCGCCCCGAAGAGCTGTGGACGTGGGACCCCACTCTCCAAGAGGCAAGGCCCGCTCGTTTCTTCTGGTCGAACCAACGTCTCTTAGCGATGGCGGTTGATAGCTACCTCAGATTGCGAGAGCTGCTCGTGGCCGAGCAGAGGTACACCGCCGCCGGTTCCCCAGATCCCCTGCCCCGCTTGCATCTCGACCGGGTGGGGGTGAGCACGGAGATGGAGTTTGCCTCATCGCCGCTGGTCGATAGCTGGCAGGAGGTTCTTGCCAACGGAGCGCAGGACGGTCTGCGCCTGTTGCCCGGCTCCACCGAGCGGGGCTTGGCGGCTGCGGCGAAGGTCTTCCAGGAAAGCGGCATCCCCTTTGCGGGCGCGGCCGTGAGCGCTCCCGCCGAACCGATGTCCACAGCAGTCGCCTTGGCCAGTCGCTTCCTCTGGACGTGGATCGGCGAGGTGACCAAGGACTGGGGCCCCGTGGAGTAAAGCTGGGTACGTCCCTGCGGAGGTAGGAGATGGAGATCAAGGCTGTTCAGGTCAAGAAGCCCGATGAGGTCAATGTCATCATCGGCATGTCGCACTTCATCAAGACCGTCGAGGATGTGCACGAGGCACTTGTCTGCTCCGTGCCCAACATCAAGTTCGGATTTGCCTTCTGCGAGTCATCGGGGCCGCGCCTGGTGCGCTCCAGCGGCACCGACGACCACTTGGTGCAACTGGCACAAGAGAACGCCTTGGCCATTGGCGCAGGGCACTCGTTTGTCCTCCTCTTGGGAAACGCCTACCCGATCAACGTGCTGCGCGCGCTGCGCGACGTCATGGAGATTGTCAACATCTGCTGCGCTACGGCTAACCCTGTGGAGGTTCTGGTGGTGGAGACGCCGCAGGGGCGAGGGATAATTGGCGTCGTTGATGGTCAGAGCCCGCTCGGGGTGGAGACGGCAGAAGACGTTGCACATCGCAAGGAGTTCCTGCGCCGCATCGGCTACAAGCTCGGCTGACCGGCCGCAGTGGGATTGGTGCCCAGTGGGAGGGGGGGTGGCTAACGCTCAGCCTCAGCGGCAGCGAGCAGCGCGGTCCGCTGCATGCTATTGTTAGGCTTGCGGTCAGGTCCGCACCTCGATACGCAGAGTTACCTCTGTGCCGTGGGGCCAGTCTGCGGGGACAAAGACCTCGCCAGTGGCCGAAACGACTGTTTCGGTCCAAGGAATCTTGTCTTCGATGGAACCCTTCCCTATGGCGCGCGAAATCCTTCAAGGCATCAAGGGCCTTCGCGTTCTTGATGTCAAGACCCATTTGTCTAAGTGTGTCGGTCACGGAGGACTCGGCAGCAATGTCGGCCGCCAAGTCTACCATTTCATCCGGAATAGCCTTCACCCTTACTCTTGTTCCCGGCGCCAGATTAGTCCTGACGCTCGCGGTGCCTCCGAGGATCTTGGTTCTGAGTCTCGTCATGCCCATCTCCTCCGGCGTTGCCTCACGGCCTGCGCATCGCCTGCGAGAAGTTGAGTTCAGCGACGAAGCCCTCAGGCGGATGCGGGTGTTCGCGAGCCTGTCCTCGCTATGTAAACCTACACCACCTGAAGAGATTGACCAAGTGCCTGAACCTCGGCGACTTCCTGCCTTTCCAGTTTCTGCCGAATCTGCTCAAAGCGTCTTACCGTCTCAACCGAATGCAATCGTTCGCCGCAGCGCAGGCATCCATCCGCACGCACCTTGAGCACGGCTGTATGAATGCCGCCTTTGAGCAGTTTCTCTACGTCCTTCTCAACTGGGTTGCCACCACAAGTAGGACACTTATCAAAAGGCTTCATCTGTTTCTCCTGATGTGCCAATCTATCCATCGCTCAGGGTCAGTGCACAGTGACCAACAATGCCCATTGAGTTGCGTGATTGTAAGCCACACACTGTGCATCGGCTCTCCAGCAAGACTGTCACCGTAGATCAGGTAACTCGGACAAGGCTTGTCAGACAGATAATCTTGGATCATCTCGCCGTGCAGGAGGCTGAAGAGGATTTCATCGAAGGATAGATGGCCTCCCTGTGCTTCTTCGTCGGCGTGGTCGGTGATAAGAATACGATTGTACCGGATGCGGTCAACAATGTCCTGAACATCCACAGGATAACCTTGCCAAACGGTTTCTGCTTACCATTGTAGCTCAGTACGCCGAGATTGCAAAGGGGCGGCTAACGACTTGGCTCACCTGCCGAGTGGTGCGGGGAAGATTCCTTCGCACACCAGAACCAAAGCGGGCAAATCGCGCCCGCTCCCTTCGAGCGAAGCGAGGTCAGGTGCAGCCGGTGTTAGGCGCTGTTGGGCCATATAAAACTACCCATCTTCATTCTTTGGCTCTCCGCCTTTTGTGCCATTTTATTGCCGATGTGCAGCATTCGATATTCAAACCGATCATAACAATCACGGAAAGCAATGCCACAAGGCTCGTGGCGACGGTAACGGTATTCAAGGTTTTAGGAATCAGAGTCGGATCAAACCACTTGGAGAACTCCTGACCAATAGTTGCTCCCTTTGGGGCCATTATAGCCAGAGCAATTAGCGGAATTGCCAGACCCAATGAACCTAACGCACCTGAGATAAGACCGACCTGTACGCCGAGTTGTTCGGAAACCTGCTCTCCAAGTTTCTGCTTACGGACAAGCAGAAGTCCTGTAGTGATTCCACTGGCAATCGCCAGCGGAATGCAAGCAATAGGAAGTCCCATAAAGACAAACATTGAAAAGCCTGCTGTGACAAAGGAAGCCCCACCGACAAGAAGATCTATCTGCGCATGGTTAGGTATGAGCTGACGAGGTACCCGTTTTCTCATGTGGTCATACCCTATGTTGGGACGCAACAGCGCCCAACGGCTAGCGTCAGCTGCTCGCCGGAGTGCAGCGGAGGCGGGTCGGCTGCACGCAGTGTTGGGCGGCATGATGGAGTGGCAACTTCCAAATCTCGGTGTCACTGCGCACATGCTGATGGAATACAGCGACGCGATCAACGGTGTACGCCCCTGTAGAACCGGCGTTTCGCCACCTCCGCACTCACCACGTAACCCAGCACGATCACCCCCATCAGCCCCAGAAAGAGTGGTGGCAATGGGACGAAGCCGAATGCCACACCGAGCGGGGTGTAGGAGATTGCCAGCGCCGCGGCCGCAACCGCCAGCGTCGCGCTCAACAGCGCGCGTCCCGGCCGACTGCGAAGGAGACTCCCGCGCGTGCGCACCACGAGCACGACCAGCGTCGCCGAGACCACGGATTCGACGAACCATCCGGTCCGGAACTCTGCCGGACTCGCGTGCAGCAGCCAGAGCAGCACGCCGAACGTCAGATAGTCGAACACGGAGCTGACGAGCCCGAACGTGAGCATGAACCGGCGGATGAACCCGATGTCCCAGCGGCGCGGCCGCTCAACCCAGTCTGCATCCACCCGGTCGGACGAGATCGTCAACTCCGGAACATCCGTCAGGAGATTGGTCAACAAGATCTGCTTCGGCAGCAGCGGCAGGAACGGGAGCAAGAGTGAGGCGCCGGCCATGCTGAACATATTTCCGAAATTGGCACTGGTCGCCATGAACACGTACTTGAGCGTGTTGGCGAAGGTGCGACGGCCTTCGCGCACCCCCGCCTCCAGCACCGCGAGGTCCCGCTCGAGGAGCACGATGTCGGCCGCCTCTTTGGCAACATCTACCGCCTCCTCTACCGAGATGGAGACGTCCGCCGCATGCAGCGCCGGGGCGTCGTTGATCCCGTCGCCCATATAGCCCACCACGTTTCCAGCCTTGCGCAGGGCGCGAATGATCCGCTCCTTTTGATTGGGCTCAACCTCGGCGAAGATATCCGTTGCCTCCGCCGCGACCGGCAGGGCCTCGTCGCTCAGCAGCCGCAACGCGGAGCCCGTCAGTACACGGGGGGCGACCAGCCCTACCTGAGCGCCCACCCGGGCGGCGACCAATGCGTTATCGCCGGTGATCACCTTGAGCCGCACGCCCAATTGGTGCAGCGCCTCCACCGTGGCCGTGACCCCCGGCTTCGGCGGATCGGCAAGCGCGAGCAGGCCCAGGAACGTCATGTCGCGTTCAGAGTCTCGGTCGATAGGGCCGGGCGCCCCGATGTCGCGCACTGCGACGCCAAGCGTGCGGTAGCCCTCAGCACTGAGGGCTGCATAGCGCCGCTCGATCTCCAGCCGCGCCGCGGCGATCGGGATCGTCGTGCCGTCTGCCAGCTCGGCCGTGCTGCAGACCTCGATCACGTTGTTTACTGCGCCCTTTGTAATGAGTAGGGCTGCCTGGCCTCCGTGGTCTACGAGCACGCTCAGGCGCTTGCGCCCGAAGTCGTAGGGCACCTCGTCCAGCTTACGCCAACCGTCGAGTGGGAATGCGCGGTGCGCGCGGATCGCCACGTCGATCGGATTGGTGAATCCCGTCTCAAATGAGGCGTTGAGAAAGGCGTGGAAGAGCACGCGTTCACTTTCGTTCCCCTTGGCGTCGAATGCGGCGTGGACGCGCACCCGGCCCTCGGTGAGCGTGCCCGTCTTGTCGGAACAGAGCACGTTCATACTGCCAAAGTTCTCGATCGCGGCCAGCCGCTTCACGATCACCTTCTGTGCGGCCATCCTTCGCGCGCCACTCGCCAAATTCACGCTGATGATCGCCGGCAACAACTGCGGCGTAAGCCCTACCGCCAGCGCCAGCGCGAAGAGGAAAGAGTCCAGAACTGACCGATGGAGGTAGACGTTGAACGCGAAGATGGCGATCACCAACACCAGCGTGATTTCCATGAGCAGATAGCCGAAGCGGCGCACACCCTGCTCGAACTCCGTTTCCGCCGGGCGCAGGCGCAGGCGTGCGGCGATCGCCCCGAATTCCGTCGACCTCCCGGTGTGCACGACGACGGCCTGTGCGCTGCCGCTTATCACATGCGTCCCCAGGAAGAGCACGTTGTGGCGCTGACCAAGCGGCGCATCTGCGGGCAGGGGGCCGGGACTCTTGGCTACCGGGAAGCTCTCTCCCGTGAGCGCGGCCTCGTCCACAAACAGATCCTGCGAGGTGAGCAGCAGACAATCCGCTGGGACACTGGAGCCCGCCGAGAGCAGCACCACGTCGCCCGGTACCAGTTCCTCCACGGCCGCCTCGGTCTGGCGCCCATCGCGCAGCACAAAAGCCTTCACCCCGACCGTCGCCAAAAGTGTCTCAACGGCTGTTGCGGCGCGATGTTCCTGCCAAGAGCCGAGTAGCGCGCTCGCTCCGACAATCCCCAGGATGATGATCCCATCCGTAGGATCGAGCAGCGCGAAGGAGAGCAGAGCCGCGCCGATCAGGAGCAGCACCAGTGGGCTGGCGACCTGTCTGAGCAGCAATTTCGGGACATTGGAGCGTTTGAGCTCACCGAGCACGTTCAGCCCGAGGCGGGCGAGACGTTCGGCGGCGCTATCCGCCGCAAGACCGCTGGGCGACGATTGCAGTGCCGACAGCACGTCCGCCGCCGGTATGCTCCAGAACGAACGCAACACATCTGGCGCCGCTGACGCCTTATCTGGGCTCACGGCACCGGGGGACGTCAACGAACGCATGGAAATGTCCTCACATTTTCATGGGGGCCATGATGCCGCCCAACGCCAAGCATCGGCCGCGGCAGGCCAACGTTTGGCGCAGCGATTACACCGCTTTGAGCAATCCCAGCGCTCTATATCCCAAGCCAATCGGAACTGAATAGAGTGGCCAGCTCTCTTTCACTCGCTTGAAGAATAGACTCGGATGGCCTGGATTATCTCGCCACAACTTGTAGGCTTGCCGTGCACGCTGGCGAATCTCTGGAGGCAAAGCCCAATAGTGCTTCCAGAATGACTTGGTCGTTTGTGATTTCATGGATGTTCGATGAATTCGCCGTGTTCATCGAACATCGGCAGTGTCTTACCTTCGTTGATTTCCGTCTCAACCGCCGCTATCAGTGCGGCCAGTTTGTCATCATCTGTTGCCGCGAATTGTGTATCCCATAGGGCTTCAGCTGCCGCGATTTCTTCAAAGCTTTCTTCGGTGGGTAAGGGATGTGTTTTGAGAAAAAGCGCAAATTGGTAGAGTTGCACTGTCCGCGCCCGGGGCATGGCAGCGGCGATGTCCGCAACGGCTTTCACCAAATCGGCTTGTGTTTGCTGTATCTTGGTTACCATTTCTCTAACTCCAAGTGACAATTCTATCACAGCTTGCTACACGGTTGCAATCACGCCGCCCAACTCTTGTTTAGATAGCTTCTATGTATCACCTTTGGGCCGCTGGCGGGCGGCCTAAAACACCGGTGTGTATCCGTTCTTACATCCTGTATTGCCAATGAATTCATCCTGTTTCTCTAGCTCCCTCGGGGTGTTATATGCTTTCTATATGACAGCCCGCTACGTTCCGGTCACAACGTGTCAGCCGGACTGCGAACGCCCTTGCCGCCGCGGTTGAGAACGTGCGTGTAAATCATCGCCGTTTTCACGTCCTTGTGCTCGAGAAGCTCCGGGACAGTGCGGATGTCAT
>JANLFK010000018.1 GCA_024655945.1 candidate division KSB1 bacterium | reverse complement strand
CCCTGATCACCTCACGGATCACCTCACCAAGGTGGGAAGGTTTTGCCTGGTCCCTGCAGCAATTGCAAACTTTGTCCTTGACTTTCGCTTGTGGGTTAAATTTGCACTAACAAGCCTCAGGGCACCGAGCAGGCAGCTGGGGCAGTGTAGCGACAATCCCTCCACTGAGGGCGCCAGGGATCTCCGACCTCTTTGTGGCCTGCTTCGCACCTTGCGCTACGCCATGAGAAAGGAGAAGGCGTAGCCGGACCACCTCAAGTCATTCACCGTTTCCCCAGGACGAAACAGCTGACCGAGGCACGTGTGGTGTTAGCGCCCGGCGATCGCCTATTGCCGGCAGGAAGACGATAGCCACTTTTGGCCATGTCTTTTCGCTCGCTCATCAAAGCAGTACCTCCATGGCGCGGGCAGTACAGTTGTCGGCCCTTCTTCCTGGGTGCTCGCCCCGAGATGAAGATGTCGCCATCTGTGGTGACTTTCTACACCGCGCTACGGCGCTTCCATGTCCCCGCTCAAGCAAACGGCAATTATCCCGAAACTGTTGCCAGGGCTACCACGAAGCCGGGCGTGCTTGGGTTATCTTGCACTTATGCGGTGGTGCGGCAAGAGGGCTTTTCACTGCCTGGGTTTAGCGAAACAAGAAGTGCAATCGGGCAAGGAACGGTCGCCAGACCCTGTCCAGTGGAGGAAACCCTGAAAACCACCGCGCTCCACGTCGGCACGCGGTTGCGCACTTTGCCGGCGCGACTCCGCATAGGAAAGTGGTACTGCGAAACACTCTACACAGGCAGGGCCGCTGAAGGATTCGACACCGCCTTTACGATCCTCGACGGGGAATACTACGAAGCCGACTTCACGCGGACCTTTAAGAAGGAGCATGCCAAAGCGCTGTAGACGGTCGCGGCGCACAACGACACGCAGTACTCAGAGCTCCCTACCGACATTACCTCTACCTCTGGCGGCTGTGGGCATTGGACCCCCAGGTTCATCTGCGACTATTTCCTTGATTGCACCGAACAACTCTGGCGCCAGGCTGGCCAAAGCGCAGTCGGGTACGGCGTGCCCCCCGCGGCGCAGAAGTCTCTCATCCTCGTCCAGGTGCAAGGCGATAGCATCCTGGTTCTGCGTAGCTGGGACTCCAAGACGCAATTAGCCTCCACCCATGCCGCTAAACGCCCGTTGCCCGATCCCCGGACCCTTTCTCTCTCTGCGACGGCGCAAACCCAGCTGGGCGGTTTCGATCTCCGGAGGGGCGATCAGGTGGCCGTGGACCCTGAGCTACCCGCAGGAGCGGTCCGTGAACCCTGGCAACCCTCTGCCTTGCCTGGCATTTGGGAAGGATCGTTCGGCCTTGCCCCCATCCATATTGACAACACATTTGCCGATCGCCTCAGCCGACTGCGGAGCACCAAGGGTGAATGCATCGGGGAGGCACAACCCCGGCAATCCTCGCTTGTCGGCAAGCGGCGAAAAGCGCCCATGGCACATTTCGACCGGCAGACCAACATCCAGCTGGTCAAGCAAGTGCCGGTGGTCTCGGACCAGAACAGGCAGGACCAGCCGACCACAGCATACGATGTCCTCCAGCCGCGATGGCTGGTGGTCTGGCGTGCGATTAGTGGGGGTTACTCGGTGTTGGGCCGATTCGTCGACGAGAATGGCGCTTCCGCGGAGCCTTGCCAGGTCGTCAATGACGGAAGCAACGCCCTCTTCTTTCCCGACGCGGGGTGCCTTGCCAAGAGCAAGAGGTTCATAACCGCCTTGGAGGATGAGCGCGCGAGCAAAACAGATATCTCCGGCCTATTGCTCGACGCGCAGGGCAATAAGATTGCCACTCCGCGATCGCTGGCCAGGGGAGAGTTGGGTATCGGTAATCACGAAAGCGGTCAGTTCCATCCACGTCTGTCCTCCAACAGAACCAGGGGGACCATCTGTTGCGTGTGGGACGAGGAGCGCAGAGCAACCGTAGACCAGTGGAGTTGGAGCGTCAACTGGAACGTGTACGGGAGGCTGCTCAACGAAGATGCTGCGCTGTTCCCCCCTGGTGATTTCGCCCACACCCGGTCCTCCACGCCCTTTGCCTTTTCCGGGGAGGCGGGTGAACTGACGCCGGACGCATCCTGCCTTGGCCTGCACACGCCGGAGAGCCACGAGTGGCCGGTGGTCTTTGGCCGCTGCTTTTTCTTAAACTCCACGTCGGAAATGCCGGGAGTGCCTCGACGGCCGCACAGCGGTTCGCCTGGGCACTTGGGGAAGGCTGGCGTGCGCTGGTGCTGTGCGAAAGGCTACGTTCACGCGGGTACCCCATGGCTGCCCGAGTTCCCCATGAGCGTTCGCGATAGGGGCGGCACTTTCATCGCAACCCAAGCCAAAGGGGCAATGAGCTCTTTTTGCGGCTCGCCGCTTGTCGCCGCCAACGACGACACGTGTGAGATGCCAGAACTCCACCCGCGTCGCCATAGCAATCCCCTGCCTGAGTGCCTGGTCGTGTGGACGGAACATCATGGCTATTCCGGAGATCTTGGGCAGCGCCTCGGCTCTTTTCCGGATGCCACCGCCTTCCGCATGGGGTTGAAGCCTGAACGCGAAGCGGACTCGCTCCATGCCGTCGCCCTGCTGGATGAGCAAGGAGACCCTCCCCGAGATCCGGCAGCGTGGAAGACCTGGGAGGACTCTCCGATCTACACCGGTCCTTGCAATCAGGAGTTCAACCAAATCGGCTGTAATCAACTGGACGGCACCTTACTCGTCGCTTGGAACGACTGGCGCCCCACCCCATGGGACGAGTCCTGGGGCGCCGATCCCAGTTGGCAGGTCCCGCAGTCGGATGTCTTCGGCCAGCGCCTGCGTAATTTGCCGGAGGACTGGCTTCTTGCGCTGATCGATGAGAGCGCCGGGCCGCTCGCCTCGCAGGTTGTCAACACCCCCATTGCCTGTTCCGAGCCAAGTGAAGGGATGAGGTTCTACCCGGCTATCGCCTATGCAGCTCAGCAGAACCAATTCCTGCTTGCCTCGATACGGCGCCGAGGCCGAACAGTACGACATATTTGCCTCTCTTTACCACGGGACCTCGACGATTCCCGAGCCCAGTTCCTATGTCGCCGCAGCAGGCGGGCGAGCAATGCAGTACTTCCATGGAGGTCGACCTTGAGAAAAGTAAGAATCGTGTCGGTGGTGGCACGAGCGTGCCGGTAAAGAACATGCTCCTGCTGCCGCAAGTGACGCGCGTTCTTCAACGCTTGGTCATACCCAAGGAAGGCCATGGAATTAGACCATTGGCTGTGACCACGGACTGATGGAGGGAACCATGAGAGGAGGGATCCGTGCGCGCGCCATCCGGTGCAACAAGCATGCTCGCGCGCCGACTTGCTTTCTCTGCCGGTAAAGGTGATCACTGGCGGTGCGCCGGGTCTGCTGACCATGACCGCAAAAGCCTTTATCCTGGGCGCCGGCAGGTCGGACACTCGCAACGAACATTTCTGGGAGTTCATGATCATAGTCTCGAATATCCCAACCAAGGAGGGCATGTCATGAGCAAGCGGTGCATTGTTCTTTCGGCTCTTTTCTTTGCATCTCTCGTAAAGGCCGACATCTACTTTACCAACGCCGGCGGCCACGGTAAGTGGAACAATCCGGCTAATTGGAGTAATGGCAATGTGCCGGCGAAATCAGATCACGTCATTATTCCGGTGGACAAAACGTGCGTTCTTCCAACTAATGTTGCGGTTAAGGCGATTACGGTCGTAGGAAGATTGATGGCCGAAAAAGACAATAAACTCAATGTAGAAGAACTAACTGTAAGAAAGTCAGGCAGCATCTACTATAGCGGCGACTTTTGCATCAGACCATTGTCTCAAACAACTGAGCAGCTAGGTATAAGCAACGAAGGCGAGATTCGTGGAGCCTCCAATTTTGAGTGTAGCTTTAGTATTGCCCCAACAATGATTCGGCCGACCGTAATGGCATTATCTTGAATAACCAAGGCGGCCAGATTTTGCAGGGCCATTTCCAGTTTTGCGTAGGGCAATGCAACCTATTTGGCGGAGTAATGAGCGGGGTAAATATAACCATATCAACCTACAGTTTCCAAATGGCGGATATGAGTACCATCAAGGGCGCTGAGTCGCCTTTTGTTAGCTCGATAGCGATTTATGCCGATGCGGGGATGATTCACCCGCTCTGTGGGGTCATAGGCGGCATGGGTTTGGGGCCTAGTTCCGTCGGCGGTAATGTGATTGTTTCCACAAAAAACTTCATCAACCGAAGGACTATTGCGGCCGGAACCGGTACTCTGAGCAATGGGAGCGTGGAAATCAATGGCCAAAAAGTGACCAACCACGGCAATATCGGGCAGACGAGCGGCTTAGGTAAGCACTCTTTGCAGCAGCACAACCTTAACAGCGTCACCCTCCGCGCAGATACCATTCTCATTGCGCCCGAATCAGGCACAATGATCGTGGCCGACACGCTGCGGGTCTATGGCCGGCTGATCGACGTCGCCATCACACAAGGCGTCGGCATCGGCCTGTTCAGCGGAGTTGATTTCAATACCACGGCCGACGGCACCCTCGATTTCACCCGCACCACCGCCTTTCAGCCGATTTCCGGGGGCTTCAGCAAGCGGATTTTCAGTAACCGTGTCATCCCATCCGAGCAGTGGAAATTGCAGGGCATCTTTTTCGGGCCGGTCGCCGTCTTTCCGGCGGACACGACTATTCGAGGGGCGCGTGCCTTCCTGCCCGACGGCAGCGGTTTTTCCGGTACGAACCATTCCCTGCCGTTACGCCTGTGGAATGTCAGCCTGGCTGCAAAACGCATTCATTACTCTGTGGCTTCCAAATTCGGTTGGGCCGCGGCTTTTTCCGACAGCACGGAAAAGCTGGCGCCTTTTGGCGTCGACAGCCTCGACGTTCCGTTCACCATTCCACCCAATACGGCGCGCGGTACAACGGACACCGTCAGCGTGACCCTGACAATCGACGGTTCCTTTGTCGGCGCCACCACCGCCGGCCAGCAACAACAGTTTACGGCGGTGGGCATGAACGCGGATGAGGATACCCTCAATTTTCCCGCCGTATGGACGGCGACAGGCGGGGTAATCGACTCCACCGGACTCTTCACCGCGACGCAGGAAGGCAGTTTTGTCGTCACGTGCAATGATCAGAGCTCCGGCGTGTCCGGTACCGCAACGGTGCATGCCGGTCCTTCCTCAGTCCAAGGGGAAAGAACCGTCGTGCCGGCATCATTCGACTTGCGGCACAACCACCCAAACCCCTTCAACCCGGAAACCACCATCGAGTATCATGTGAAGGACCGCTGCCGTGTTGTCCTGGATGTCATTGACCTGCGCGGGACGACGGTCGCACGCCTGACGGATGCGCTGCACGAGCCGGGCGTCTACCGCCTCCGCTTCCAGGCCCACGGCCTACCATCGGGGGTCTATTTCTATCAAATCCGCATGAGAGACTTTCAGGCGGTGCAGAAAATGCTGCTGGTGACGTAGAAGCTGGGAGCGGGGCCGACTTGAGGCTCGCTTTCTTGCCACGCCGCGGCCTTTGTTGCGATGCCTTTTACTGAGGACACGCGCGCGTCTCAATGCGGTGAATGCAGCAGAATCTCGTCCCCGCTCCAGACCTTTCTATGGGATAAGCCCGGCGGGTGGGATACTCTGTGAGCTGCAGACGGGCATTCCTATGACCGAAGCGAAGTGCGGTCTTGTTGATGCATTTGGACCGGGATGGTGAAGGACACTGGGGATGTGCCTGTAACGAAGTTGAGAAATAGAACGAGGCTCTTCCTATGAGGCTGGTTCTAACAAGCTGCGAAAAGCACGAGAGCCACACTGAATCGACGGGGGCACCAAGGCAAGAACTCCGGCGCCTCTGAGTGGGGCCCTCACGCCGGATCTCAAGAGCACCACCGACCTTGCGGCCGTCAACGCCGAAGCGAACTCGCCGGCCCATTTCCGGTAGCCCTGCGAGGGATAGCGACGCCAGTTTGTGGCGCCAAAATGACGTCGGGCAGGAGCGGGTGTGTGCAGGCGGATAACGAAGGGCCAACGCCAGTTCCTGTGCGCCATCGTGCCGAAAAACGGCGCTTGCGGGGTCGAGCAACTCGCAACGCCGGCGCTGACGATCTCGCGGACCGCCATGGCGAACCCCCCCGGCCCCCTTTGGGGACAGGCTGTGCCGGGAGCCTCTGAGCTTAGCGCCTCCGCTCCGTACGGCCGCCTGCAGTCAAGGAGCTCAGGCCAAAATATGCACGCAGCATCGAGAAATTAATCGCTTGATTTTCGTCAGAGATTCTTATATATTTGGCCTGCAAAATTGGAAGGAGTTGACAGGCAGGAAGTATGGCACATCATCGTTCAGCATTCAAACGTATTCGCACCAGTGCAAAGGCTGCGGCCGCAAACCGACATTACCGCTCCATGATGCGCACGGCCATCAAAAAGGTACGGGCAGCAGCAGATAAAGCCTCAGCCGAGCAAGCATATCGGCAGGCGTGCTCGCTATTGGACAAGCTGGCCCTGCGGGGCATCATCTACAAGAACAAGGCGGCAAATGCCAAGTCGCGCTTGGCGCGGAGGGTCAACGCCTTAGCCTGAGAGCACTCATGAGCCTCTAACGGGCGCCGATGCCATTGCCGGTAACCCCCCTAATCCCGACGTGGTCTGAGGCGCCCGTTATCATTTTGTCCCTGGCCAGGAAGGGCTACCCGTGCGGCAGATTATAGTTAGGGGCCTCGGTGGTGATGATCACATCGTGGGGATGGCTCTCGCGCAATCCCGCATTGGTAATCCGCACGAAGCGGGCATTCTCTTTCAATTCGGCGATGGTCCGCGTGCCGCAGTAGCCCATGGCGGCGCGCAGACCTCCCACCATCTGGTAGATGCAGTCGCTGACCTTGCCACGATAGGGCACGCGCCCCTCGATCCCCTCGGGAACCAACTTTTTCACATCCCGCACCCCTTCCTGGAAGTAACGATCGCCACGGCCCCCGCGCATGGCAGAAAGTGAGCCCATGGCGCGGTAGACCTTGTAGCTTCGCCCCTCAAGAAACACCACCTCTCCCGGGCTTTCCTCCGTACCGGCCAGCAGGTTGCCCAACATGACACTGTCGGCACCTGCGCCTATGGCCTTGGCAATGTCACCGGTCTGCTTGATGCCGCCATCCGCGATCAACGGCACGCCGTGTCGTTGGCACACCTCTGCGCACTGCATGATGGCCGTGAGCTGCGGTACGCCCACGCCCGCTACCACACGCGTCGTGCAGATGGAACCCGGGCCGATGCCCACCTTCACCGCATCCACGCCGGCGTCAATCAAAGCTTGGGCTCCTTCCCGGGTAGCCACGTTACCGGCGACAATCTCTGCCTGCGGGAACTCCTCCCTGAGCCTGCGCACCGTGGTGATGACACCCATAGAATGGCCATGGGCCGTATCCACCACCAGCACATCGGCACCGGCCGCCAGCAGCGCCGCGGCGCGCTCCATGGTGTCGGAGGCCACGCCTACGGCTGCACCCACGCGCAAGCGTCCGTGTTCGTCCTTGGCAGCATTCGGGTACCGTTTCCTGCTCAGAATATCCTTGACGGTGATCAGCCCTCGCAGGCGGTTCTCCTCATCCACGATGAGCAGCTTCTCCACCTTGTGCTTGCGCAAGATGCGCTCGGCCTCGTCGAGCGTAGTGCCAGGGGGCGCGGTGATCAAAGGCTCTTTGGTCATCACCCGATGCACCGGCTGGGAGAGGTCGGTCTCAAAGCGCAGGTCGCGATTGGTGAGGATGCCCACTATCCGCTCGCCGTCCACTATCGGCACACCGGAGATGCGAAACCGTTGCATGAGCTCTACCGCTTCGGACACCTTGCGATCCGGCGCTAAGGTAATGGGGTGGAGGATCATGCCGCTCTCGTAGCGTTTCACCTTGTCCACCTCCGCCGCCTGATCTTCGATGGACATGTTCTTGTGGATGATGCCGATGCCGCCCTCCCGCGCGATGGCGATCCCCATGTTGCCTTCGGTGACGGTATCCATGGCAGCACTCACTAAGGGGATGTTGAGCTCCAGGTGACGGGAGAAACGCGTCCTGGTGTCCACCTGGCGAGGCAGGACCTCGGAGCGGGCGGGGATCAAGAGAACATCATCAAAGGTAAGGCCTTCATAGAGGATCTTCTCAGGCATAGAATTCTCCATAGTGAGCGTCATCTTCACAGTGGTCCAACCGCTGCCTCGGCGGCGGCCACGAGGCTGCCATCGGCGATAAGCGCCTTCACCGTCTCGATGTCGCGATGGAGCAGCCGATCCTCGCGCAGCGTGGGCACGTGCTGCCGCAGCACCGCATGCACGGCACCGGTTCCTGGTCCCGGTTGCAACGGCTGGCGAAGGTCCAAGGCCTGGCAGCCGCAGAGAAGCTCGATGGCCAGCACATGCCGACAATTGCCCACCACCTCGGCAGCCTTACGCGCCGCCCAGGTGCCCATGCTCACAAAGTTCTCCTGGTTTGCCGAGGTGGGAATCGAATCCACCGACGCGGGGTGGGCGAGCACCTTGTTTTCGGAGACCAGGCTGGCAGCGGTGACCTGGGCAATCATCAAGCCAGAGTTCAGTCCCGGTTGCGCAGCCAGGAAGGCAGGCAGACCGCTAGCGGCAGGATCGAGGAGGTCGTGGGTACGGCGTTCGGCGATGTTGGCCAATTGCGCCGCAGCGATCGCCAGGGTGTCGGCAGCCAGCGCGATGGGCTGTCCATGAAAATTGCCACCGGAAAGCACCGCCTCGTCCTCCGCAAAGACCAGTGGGTTGTCGGTTGCGGCGTTGAGCTCCGTGCTGACGATATCGCGCACGAAACCGGCTGCCTCGCGCGCCGCCCCATGCACCTGCGGCACGCAGCGCAGGCTGTACTGGTCCTGGACCTTGTGACATTGGCGGTGGGAGGCGACAATGGGGCTGCCCTGCAGCAAGCGCCTAATGTTGCCAGCGGAGGTCATCTGCCCGGCCAGGCCCCTTGCTCTGTGGATGCGCTCGTCAAAGGCGGTGGCAGTGCCCAGCATCGCCTCCACAGAAATGGCCGCAGCGATGTCGGCCACTTTGAGGAGTTGCTCGAATTCCACCGTCGCCAAGGCCAGGATGGCGGTCATCACCTGGGTGCCGTTGATGAGGGCCAGCCCCTCCTTAGCCGCCAAACGGAGCGGCGCAATTCCGGCTTCGGCCATAGCAGCGCCGCCAGGCAGCCGCCTCCCCTCATAGAACGCCTCCCCCTCGCCGATGAGCACCAGTGCCATGTGCGCCAGCGGCGCCAAGTCGCCAGATGCCCCCACCGAACCTTTCTCGGGAATGACCGGCAGCACTCCCCGATTTGCCATGTCGATCAGCGTCTGTGCCACCTCGCGGCGACAGCCTGAGAGACCCTTCGCCAGCGCATTTGCCTTGAGCGCCAGTATGGCCCGCACGGTGGCGGCAGGCAATGGGTCCCCCGTACCTGTGGCATGGCTCAGGAGAAGGTTGTACTGCAAGCGCTCGATTTCGTCAACGGGAATGGTGACCGTACTCAGTTTGCCAAAACCGGTGGTCACCCCGTAGAGCACGCTGTGGCGTGCGATGGCCGCCTCGATGCACCGCCTGGACGAATCCATGCGCGCTATCGCCGAGGGGGCAAGGGCCAGCGACCCACGGCCGTGAGCCACTTCCCAGAGCGCCTCTAAAGTGAGGGAGCCACCGTCGAGTTCCACCACCGGGGTCATACAAGTGGTTGGCTGTATTGGGTGTCTTTCCGCATTCGTGGGCAAATAGTAGGGAATATTTGCCAAATAATCAACTTGTTTTTTGCCAATGTGGGAGGACGCGGGGCAGATTTGTGGGGGAACAAGAAGGGCGTTACACCGCCAGCAGATCAAGGGCCGAGCCCTCGGCAAAAAGCTCGCTTGGGGCTTCTTCGAGAGAAGCATCCGTGCCCTCATCATTGTGGAGCAGCCCCCCAAGCTCGGCCGCCAAGGTGCGTGCAGGAACCACGGCGGTTTCCGCCCCCAAGCAGAGCGACGCCACAAGGGAGGGCACACGACCAAGCAGCGCCCTTTCCTGTGGGGCGAGCGAATGCGTCCCCTCTGACCACCTATCGGCCAGGGCGCCCAGC
Organism: candidate division KSB1 bacterium; assembly: GCA_024655945.1. NCBI lineage: Bacteria > Pseudomonadati > Candidatus Zhuqueibacterota bacterium. The sequence goes on along the minus strand of JANLFK010000018.1, from coordinate 48,910 downwards.
GTCTTGAGGATTTCAGCCACCACTTCCTGCCGCAATGGCGCCGGAAGATCTGCCTCCTGGCACAAGTGGGCCAACTCGGCAAAGGAACTGCCCCCTTGGTCGCGGAGAACGCCGTCGATGGCACTGCGCAGGCGCCTGAGAAAATCCTCCAGTGGTGCGGCAGCGGCCTCAGGTTCCGTGGCTTCCGGGGCCAGGAGTTCCTCACACGCCAAGGCGAACTGGGGCTGTCGCACGTCGAACCATGGCTCCGGCTCAGGGGGTGAAACCTCTTCCGCAACGGCCTCAGCCTGGGACGCCTCGGCCGCGGCAGGCTCCATGACGCAGGCAATCAGCGAAAGCCTGTTCCCCGCGTGCTCGTCCGGGCGAAAAGTCACGCTGACCTCGACACCTGCCATTACCCTTTTGCGCGGCTGCTCGGCCAGCTCAGCAGCCGCTGCGGCGGCCTGGTGCGCCTCGCCCTCGATGTGACAGAACAGGTGCCTCGCCGGGCCAGAAAAGCGACACTCCTCCCCAGCCCGAAGGCCTTTGTGAAGGGCGGCTTGCAGGTCGCCGACATTGAAACCTTCGCTCACTGCCACGTGGCCCGTCAGCTTTTGCCCTGCAGCCTCCTGGCGAATGGCGGCCAACAGCGGGCTCTCCTCCCCGAGGCGTGGCTGCAGGTGACGGAGCACGGCTACGACCGGGTGGCTGCCCCTCCTCTCAGCTTCTTCGCTTTGCTGCTGCGGCCAAGGATCGGCGATGCTCAACAGGATATCTGCCTCGTCGCGCAAACGGGCAACCCCGTCGGCAGCGCACCGTTCCGCACTCGCATCCCGAGGTGGCTGGGCTGGCACCACGGCGATGGTGGTGAGGCCCTCTTGGTGAGCGATCCCGGCCAGCACTGGCGCGGCGCCACTACCTGTCCCACCCCCTGGCGCGCAGGCGATGACCATCACCTCCACTTTTTGGCACAAGCTGCGCAGCTCCTCGCTACTCTCCATGGCCGCCGCCTTGCCGATGAGCAGCTCGCCACCGCATCCTTGGCCACCGGCCACTTGCTCGCCGAGCAGTACCTTGCGGTGCGCCAAAGAGTTGTGCAAGTCCGTCAAATCGGTGTCGGCAGCGACCAGTTCCACCTCATGCGGACTGCCCGAGGCCAGCTGCGAGACCCAATGGCAGCCTCTGCCGCCCACGCCGACCACTATCAGGCGCGGCTCCCCCAAGGAGGAGAGAAAGGAGCTGAACTCAGATGCTTCAGCTTCGCCGCCGTTCGCGTCGAGGCTTTCCCACAAGGAGGGGAGGCGGCTGTTTTGCTCATTGCTGACCATGGTTCACAGCAGACCCTCAGAGTTCCTGAACTGGTCGTAGAGGCGGAGCACCGCGGGGATGTAGCCGCGGGTTTCACGGTAAAGAACCTGATTGTTGCGGTTGCTGGCCAGCCACCTTTCCGCCCGCTTTGGGCCGCTGTTGTAGGCGGCAAGCCCGCCGTCCACTTCATAGGCGTCGATGAGCATGGACAGGTAGCGGCACCCGAGGCGAATGTTGTAGATGGGGTTGAACAGGATCTCCTCAGCCGTCGTCCACTGGATGCCCTCCAGTGCCGCAAGATAGGCTCCGGTGGCAGGCATGATCTGCATGAGGCCCATGGCCCCTGCCGCAGAGACCACCGTGGAGTCCCACGTGCGGGCACTCTCGTGGGTGATGGTGGCGCAGATGAGATCCGGATCGAGGTTGTCGTACTTGATGCTCATGTCATAGATCTCACGACCGATCGCGCGCACGCGCTCCGGCGAAAGCTTCGGGTTGTACCGCCGCACTATGGCGGCGATCTTTTGCACGTTGGCTTCGTACTTGTCATTCACTTCGGCAAGCCTGTGCGCCTGCGCCACCCGCGTCGCGACCCCTACATTAGGTTTCCTTGCCGGGCTGTATATGTGAAACGTGTAGCCTACTAGGGAAAGCGACGCACACAGAATGCCCGACACGGCCAGGATTACACGCGCTTTGTGCGGCATTGTGCCTTTCTTTTCCGGTCTATTGCTTCTTGTTCCCATATCCTCACACCTCACTTCCTCATGACAGCAGGTTCATCCGACGTGCCCGCGGCGACCGGAGTCCCGGTTCCAGGTGGTGGCTCCTTTGCCAGCTCGCGACGTGCCGCCCTCAGCAGACGGCTCACCTCGTGCCGCAGCTGCCCGAGGTCGAAGGGCTTTTCGACGAGCCCGTCCGAGCCGAGCCGCAGGGCATGGAGCTGGATGTGGTCGCTGGGGAAGGCGGTCATCAGCAACACCCGGGTATGCGGATGGCTCTGGCGAATGCGCGACAGCAGCTCAAGCCCGTCCATCCCCTTGAGGCGCACGTCGCACAGCACGAGCCCGTAAGCCCGCCTCGCCATCTCTGCCAAGGCCCATTCTGCCGAAGCGGTGGTCGTCACTTGACCCACCCCGTCCAGTGTGCGCAGGGAGCCCGCCAGTGCCACAGCGATATCTTCTTCGTCTTCCACAACCAGAATGTTCACAAGTCGTTGCATCATCTCTTTTCCTTCCGTTGCCGACCAGCAAGCTGCAACTATTATGCCACAAGGTTCTTGTGCCTGTAGAGGTGTCCCTTCGTAGCATCCGGGGTCGCCGCGTAGTGTCCTATTATTGCGCACCTTATAGTGCTGGACACTTATGCCTCAGGTTGCAATTTCGTCACAGCCGTGGTGGTGTCTGGGGAGTGGCCGAAATTGTCCCAAAAATGCCACACATGGGGATGCGGTGGGCGGAAACGAGACAGCAGGTCAGAAAGGCGCAGGGTGAGGGCCCCAGCGCGAGGGCTCACGCGGCCTCGCAGAGGCAGGAGGACGGTACTGACTGCCTATTCCACGCCGTAGCTCTTCAGCTTCTCGCGCAGGGTGGAGCGGGAAATGTTGAGGGCTCGAGCGGCCATCGACTTGTTCCCCCCGTACTTTTCCAGCACCTGCAAAATGTGCCGTTTTTCGACCTCGTCCAGGGCGTCGGGCACGCTCGTGGGCTGGGTTGTCGAAGTGATGGGCTTGGCGGCAAAAGGCGCCGCACCAAGATGCAGCAGGTCTGCGGTGAGCAGATCTCCGGGGCACAGGATAACTGCACGCTCGATGACGTTCTTCAGCTCGCGCACATTCCCTGGCCAGGGATACTCCAAGAGCAGCCGCTGGGCTTCTTTGTCGATCCCCCGGATGTTCTTGTTGAACTCGCGGTTGTTCGCCTCCAAGAACAGCTTGGCAAGGGGGATGATGTCTTCCGGGTGTTCGCGCAGGGGCGGCAGGTCAATGACCATCACCTTCAGGCGGTAGTACAGGTCTTCGCGGAAGGTGCCTTCGCGCACGCACTGCGCCAGGTCCCGGTTGGTGGCCGCGATGATGCGCACGTCCACCTCGATGTCGGCGGTGCCACCCACACGGCGGAAGCTGCCGCTTTCCAGCACCCGCAAGAGCTTGGGCTGCAGCGCCGGACTCATGGAGGAGATTTCATCCAGGAAAATGGACCCCCCATGGGCCATTTCGAAGATGCCCTTCTTCATCGTCTTGGCATCGGTGAATGCGCCGCGCTCGTGGCCAAAGAGCTCGCTTTCCAGCAGGTTCTCCGGAATGGCGGCGCAGTTGACCTTGACCAGAGGCTTGTCCGCACGCACGCTGTTGCGATGGATGGCGTCGGCCACGAGCTCCTTGCCGGTGCCGCTCTCCCCCTGAATGAGCACGGAGGTGCGCGGCGTCTCGCTGACGATCTTGATCAGGCGCCGCACCTCTTGCATCTGGGGGCTATCGCCAAACAGTTCCGTCAGGGGTGAGCGCAGCCGCTGCTGCGCCTTAAGCTGGGAGACCTCCAACTTCAGACGAATGGTCTCCAGCGCCTTGGCCACCACCATCTTCAGCTCATCCAGCTCGAAGGGCTTGTTGAGGTAATCGTAGGCACCTGCCTTCATGGCGGCCACCGCCGGCCGCGGGTCGGAGACGGCGGTGATCATGATCACCAGCACGTCCGGGTCGATCTCCTTAATGTGCGCCAGCACCTGCAAGCCGTCCATCTTTGGCAGACGCAGGTCCAGAAGCACCAAGTCCACCGGGTACTTTTCCACAATCTGGATGGCCTCCTCGCCAGAATAGGCCGTCCGCACGCTGTACCCTTCCCGACGCAGCACATCGGCCAGCGTCTGGCACATGTCGCAATTGTCTTCCACGATGAGCAGGTGCGCGCGCATCGCTCGTCAACCCTCTGTGGGGATTAGCAGAGTAAACGTGGTACCTTTGCCCTTCTCGCTTTCCACGCGAATCTCTCCGCCGTGTTCGTTCATGATGCGGTAGACGATAGAAAGACCCAGGCCGGTTCCATCGGGCTTGGTGGTGAAAAACGGGTCAAAGACCCGGCCCAGGTCCTCTGGGGCAATGCCGCAGCCGCTATCGGTCACGGTGACCTCCACGAACAGGCTTTCCTGGAGCAGGGTGGGCAAGACGCCGCGGCGGCGGTCGATGGCCTTCAGGGTGGTCCACACCGGCCTGGCCGCGATGTGGACAGTCCCGCGCTCCTCGATGGCGTCCACGGCGTTCAGCAGCAGATTGAGAAAGACCTGCTGGATCTGGTCAAAGTCGACGAAGACAAGGGGCAAATCATCGGCGTACGAGGTGACCAGCTCAATGCCCTTGCTGCGCATCTTCTGCCCCACCAAAGCGACCACCTCCTGCATGATGTCTGGCAGGCGGTGCGGCCGCCGCACAGGCGGCTGCGGACGAGCAAACGAGAAGAAGGTCCTCAAGAGCGCATCGAGGCGGTCCACCTGGCGGACGATGCGTTCCAGGTACTCCCGGCGGTGGTCGTCGGCGTCGCTCTCCTCCTGCAGCGACTGGGCCATGGTCTTGATGCCGGCCAGCGGGTTCTTGATTTCATGGGCGATGCCCGAGGCCAGCACCCCCAGGGAGGCCAGCCGGTCCATCTTGATCATCTCCGCCTGCAGGCGCTTGATCTCGGAGATATCGCGAAAAGAAATGATGGTGCCCACTCGCTGATTGTGGTCATCCAGCCGAGGCGCCACCGAAAAGCCAATGTGCACCGGTTTGCCACTCTTGGTGGGCACGATGAGCTCACGGTTCCACAGCGAATGCCCGGGTCCGACAATGTTGGGCAGGATCTTCAGGCAATCTTCCTTGGGCAACACTTCCTCCAGCGGCCGGCCAGTGACTTCCCGCGCCTTGTAGCCGAGGATCTCTTCGGCCGCCGGATTGAAGGAGGTGATGCGATTCTCCAAGTCGAGCGTGATGAGCCCGGCCTGCATGCTTTGGATGATGCTCTCGTTAAAGTTCTTGAGCTCGACGATCTCCTGTTCCAGTTGCTTGCGCTGCGTGGTGTCGCGAGCAATGCCGGCCACCCCTGCAATCTGTCCCCGCTCGAAAATGGGGTTGATGTTTGCCGAGAAATAGCGCACCTGGCCATCGGCGCACTGGATGCGCATCTCGAAAATCTTCGCTCGCCCCTGGAGCGTCTCTTCCAGATTGTGGGCTGTGTCGGCCCGGTCGTCAGCGATGACCAGGTCCACCAGGCGCTGCCCAAGCCAGTCCTCGCGATGGAAGCCGGTGAGCGCAGTGACCTGGCGGTTCAGGAAGCGGAAGCGCCCCTCGGCATCCAGCGTGAAGATCAGGTCGTTGACGCTCTCGATGAGCTCCTGATACTCGTACTGCGTGCGGCGCAGCCTCCGCCGCATCCCCTGGGCGCGCGATTCGGCCCGACGGGCCTGCACTACCGCCTCCACCACCGTGCGCAACTCTTGCGGGCCGGCCTCTTGGGGCAACAGCGCCTCGACGCCCATGGCAAAAAGCGATTCTCGCTCTGCGGCTGGCAGCAATGGGTCGGAAAGAACAATCACAGGCGGGCTCGCCTGGCCATGCGCATGCAGCGCGCGCAGCACCTCCATTGCCCCGCCAGCGGTCGCCGATTCCACCAGGACCACCGTCGGCACCTCACGCGCCACTGCCTGCAGCGCCCCGCCCAGGTCAGCGAAGCACTCCACTTCTCCCCCGAGCACCGCTGATAGCTGGCAACGGTCCGGTCGCGGCGAAATGACGATGACCCGGTCCTCAGCAAGCAAGGGCAGCTCGTCTCTGTGCCCACTTGCCGTCGCTGCAGTCAAATGTGCAGGCGCATCCCCTTCCTTCACAGCCACCTCACGCGGAGAACCCTTGCTGTGCCCAGAAGTCTTTCCACCAAGGCCGGAGCGCCCAAACTCATGGTGTCTGACCTGCCATGCCGAAGCCAAACGGGTTCTTACCTGGTCCGCCGTTGCCACCTTGGGCGGCAGCCATCATGCGCAACAGACTGCGGCAGCGATTGTAGATTGCGGAAAGGTCGAGCCGCTGGTCTTCGGAAAGGCCGCACGGTTGCCGCTCAAGCACCGCTTTGGTCAAGCCAGCAATGGTGCTGATGGACTCCTCCAATTCCTCCGGGGGCACCGGCGACACCGGCTTGGCTGCCGCCTGCGTCCCCCGCCCGAAGCGTTGCTCATAGCGACTGCGGCGAATCAGGTTATCGACGATGTTGAGGAGTTCGTGGCGGCCGAAGGGTTTCACTAGAAAGGCCAGGACCCCCATGCCGAAGAAACGCTCAGCCCGCCCGTAGAATTCCGCCCGAGCGGTCAGCATGAGGATCGGCACCGCGCTCCATTTCGCATAGTTGGGGTCGTAGCGGATAATTTCCACAAACTCTTCGCCGTCAAAGTCGGGCAATGCAAAGTCCAAGATGATGATGTCGGGGTTCACTTCGCGCAGCTTCCGCAGCCCCTCTTCGGCAGTCTCGGCAATGCGCAGGTCATAGACGGGGTCGCCAAATACCCTCTTTGCCAACCGTTGCATTTCCGGGTCGTCGTCAATGAGGAGGATAACATCTTTTCCCATGTGCGCCTCTCTCCCTGGTAGAGATGCCAGAAAGAGGTCCTCCCGCGCCCGTCACCCAATCCGTCTCACTCTTTCTGCTCGACAGCCGTCAGCTCTTTTACTCCTGCCACGGGGAAGGTAATCACAAACGTGGTCCCTTCCCCCACCTTGCTGCTCACACTGATTGTGCCCCCATGCACTTCGACAATCTGCTTTACCAGCGAAAGACCTAAGCCCGAGCCGGTGACCTCGCGCACCCGTTGGTCTTCGGTCACCCGGTAGAACTTGTCAAAGATATGGGGCAAGGCCTTCTCCGGAATGCCATAGCCCTGGTCGACCACCGCCACCTGCACGCCGCACGGGGTGTCGGTCACGCGCACCTCCACCTCCGTGTTCGGCGGACTGTACTTGATGGCGTTGGAAATGAGATTGAGCAACACCTGGTCGATCATCCCCGGATCGGCCAGCACCTCCGGCAACTCCTCCGCCACCGTCGCGCGCAGGTTTATGCCCTTGCGCTGCGCCACCGGAGCATTGGTTACCGCTGCGGTCCGCGCCGCGTCGCCTAAGTGCAGCGGCACCTTCTTCGGCTGCACCTTCCCGGACTCGATGCGTGAAATGTCCAAGAACTTGTTGATCAGGTCGCTGAGACGATTGGACTCTTTGAGGATGATGCCCGCGTACTCCGCCGCCTGGGCCTTGGTGGTACTCCGGTCGAGGAGCAGCTCGCTAAAGCCCGAGATGGAGGTCAAGGGTGAGCGCAGCTCGTGGGCCACCATGGAGACCAGCTCCGTCTTCATGCGGTCGATCTCCTTTTCCCGCGAGATGTCCCGCAGGATGGTCACCGTGCCGATGGGCGTGCGGTCCTCCTGGAAAACACGAGCCGCCTTGGCCGCAAGGGTGCGCTCCTTCCACTCGCCAGGGGGCTTGACGGTGATTTCCACCGGCGGGCTCTCCCCCTGCGCGCCGTCTCCTGCTTTCCTGAGCAGGTTGAGCAGCCTGCGGTTCTTGATAAGGCGTCCAATGGGCTGTTCCAACAACTCTTCCTCTTTGACCCCAAACCACCGCTCGGCGGCGTTATTGAATACCAGCACCCGCTCTTGCGGGTCGGTGACAATGACCCCATCGGCGATGTTGCGGATGATGGTGCTGGTCTTGCTCCGCTCGGCGATAATCTGGCTCAGGTTCATCTCGTTGAGTCGGCGAAGCTCGGTGGTCATGTAGTTGAACAGCTTGGCCAACCGCCCGATTTCGCCGCCCGAGTCGACCTCGATGCGGTGGGAGAAGTTGCCGCGAGCAATCTCCGTGGCGCCCTCAGCAAGCCGCGCCAAGGGCTGGGTCACGGCCAGCGTCAGACGGCGAGCAGCCAGCAAGCTGGCACCCGCTACAAGCAGCAGACCAGCCATGGCCGCAGCCAGCACCACGCCCGCGCTCACCGCGCCAGGGCGCCAGAGCACCACCACCAGGACTAAGAGAATGGGCACTACCCCTGCCGCCAGCAAGGCCAGATAGAGCCAACGGAAGAGCGTGCCATTTGTCCTGCGTCGTGGAACCATATTCGCGGGCGATTCACTCAGTCGTGCATGACCACGCGGTTGCGTCCCTCTGCCTTTGCCCGATACAGCCGACGGTCGGCCGCAGCGATGAGCTCTTCCGCCGTGTGTCCGTCCTCGGGATAAGTGGCCACGCCCATGCTGATGGTCAACTTCCCCTGTGGCTGCTGTTCGCCATGGGCAAAAGGAAACTCTTCGACCAGCGCCTGCAGCTTCCGTGCCACCACGCCGCTTGCCGGCCTTGGCGTCTGCACCAGAATCAAAGCGAACTCCTCGCCGCCGTAGCGGGCCGCCACATCGATCTTGCGCACGTTGTCGCGCAGCAGGCGCGCGAGGTCTTTCAGCACCTTGTCCCCGGCCAAATGGCCGTGCGTGTCATTGTAAAGTTTGAAATGGTCGATATCCAACATGATGAGCGAAAAGCACTCTTTGTGGCGCGCCGCCCGGTCCACCTCGTGGGTGAGCTGCTCCTTGAAGTAGCGATAGTTGTAAAGACCAGTGAGGCCATCGGTGATGGCCATCTCGCGGAGCTGTGCCTCCATGGCCTGAAGCTGGCGCACCTTGTGCTCGAGCTGGTCGTGGAGCTGCTTGATACGCAGCAACGACTTGACTCGCACCAGCAGCTCCAGTCTGTTGAAGGGCTTGGTGACAAAGTCGTCCGCGCCGGCTTCCATCCCCCGCACCTTGTATTCCACCTCGTCGAGCGCGGTCACCATAATCACCGGCACAAAGTCGGTGGCCGTGCTGGCCTTCAGCCGGCGGCAGACCTCGAAGCCGTCCATGTCCGGCATCACCACGTCGAGGAGCACCAGGTCGGGGGCCTCCTGGTCGACAATGTCGAGCGCCTCGGGGCCGCTGTGCGCCACCAGCACCTCATACCCCTGAGTTGAGAGGTGGCTCTTGAGCAACTCGACGTTGGCGGCCACGTCGTCGACGACGAGAATGCGTGGCTTGTGAACTCGGTCCTTCACCAGAGAACACCTGCGGTGTCCTGTGCGCGGAGGTGCAGTGAGATGACGGTGAGCGCTATGCTGCCCCTGGTCGGTAGCAGATGTTCCCCATGCGCGCCGCACGCGCTTCATCTAAGCGACTGACCGGCGTCCTCTGCGGTGCCCGCCTGGGCAGGTCCGGATTCTGCTCCGCCTCCTGGGCAATCTGCAGCATCGCCTGCGCAAAGGCATCCAAGGTCTGCTTCGACTCGGTCTCCGTGGGCTCGATCATCAACGCCTCGTGCACAATGAGAGGAAAATACACCGTGGGCGCATGGAAGCCCAGATCCAGAAGCCGCTTGGCAATGTCTAAGGTCTTCACCCCTTTGGCCTTCTGCCGATCCCCGGACAGCACAAACTCGTGCATGGCCGGCCCAGGGTAAGGCAACTCGTAAGCCTCGCGCAACTTCGCCAAGAGGTAGTTGGCGTTGATAACGGCCCCTTGGCTCACCCGGCGCAGGCCAGCCGCGCCCAACATGCGAATGTACGTGTACGCCTTGACCATCACGCCAAAGTTGCCGTAGAAGGCGTGCACCCGGCCAATGCTCTCCGGACAGTCCTCCTCCAGGTAGTAACGCCCCTCTCGCACCCCAACCCAGGGCCGCGGAAGGAAAGGCAACAAGAACTCCTTCACGCCGACCGGACCCGCGCCAGGCCCACCGCCACCGTGAGGGGTGGAAAAGGTCTTGTGCAGGTTAAAGTGCATCACGTCGATGCCCATGTCGCCGGGCCGCACGATGCCCAACAGGGCGTTCAGGTTTGCCCCGTCCATGTACATCAGGCCGCCGACGTCGTGCACCATGCGGGCCATCTCCTCCACCTGCGACTCGAACAGGCCGAGGGTATTGGGATTGGTGAGCATCAACGCCGCGGTGTTTTCGTCCAGCACCGCGCGCAAGGACTGCAGGTCCACCCGTCCGTCCAGCCCCGAGCAGACCTGTACCGGCCTGTAGCCGGAGATGGTCACGCTCGCCGGGTTGGTGCCGTGCGCCGAATCGGGGATCACCACGGTGGCGCGCGGATTTCCCTGGCGCTCATGGTAGGCCCTGATGACCATGAGGCCGGTGAGCTCCCCATGTGCGCCTGCCGATGGCTGCAGCGTCACCCCCTGGAAGCCGCCGATCTCGCACAGGTAGCCTGCCAGTTCGTGCATGAGGCGCAGGGCCCCCTGCACGCTCGCCGCAGGTTGCAACGGGTGAACGTCCACGAAGCCAGCCAGCCGCGCCACGTTCTCGTTCACCTTGGGGTTGTACTTCATGGTGCACGAGCCAAGAGGGTAAAAGCCCTTGTCCACGTGGTAGTTCATCACCGACAAGGCGACAAAGTGGCGGACCACCTCCACTTCGCTCAACTCTGGCAACTGCGGAGCCCGCTTCCGGATGAACTGCGCTGGCACCAAGTCAGGCAAAGCCTTTTCCGGCACATCCAGGGCCGGCAGCGAAACCCCCATCTGTCCTTCGCGACTCTGTTCGAAAATCAACGGTACGGGCATATCCACCTGTTCCTGACGATGATGGCTGAGCACCTTGTGCATTCGAACGCCGATTAAGGTACAACTTAATGCCTAAAATGTCAAGGCCTTTTTGGGCGGAGTCTGGAGACCTCAGGCAAGAGGGGACCTTCGCAGGTGGCAGCGGCTCGTCCCACCGGGGAGCGGGGGCCTCCCCGGTCTCGCGCAGCGATTCTTAACTTTGTTCTTGACCTTCCTCGAGATGTCAATTCGGTTGAAACGAACAATACAGGCACAGCAACCACCTTGGAACCTGTCGAACCACCCCCGCGCTGTGAGCGCCGACGCGGGACAGATCGGGTGGACGACAAACGTACCTCATTGCCTCACGGGACTGCTGCTCTTTGTCAAACCGAAGGGCGGTCTTTGAATGGGGCTCCCGTAGCCGCTGCGGTAAGTGGCACATGGACGCGCCGAGGCGGGCTCGTCAAGCCATGGGAGGAGGTTGGCCATGCATAAGGAAAGAGCTATTGTTCTCACCTTGATCGCCCTCTTAGTTCTGCCTGGTTGTGGTCATACCCAAGAACTAATGGAGATCCAGCTTCAGCTTGATAGCCTCCTGGCTGTCAAGACGAGGTTGGAATCGGCCTTAGATTCCGTGAACCACAAGATAGGCGAACTTGATGCAATCAAGCTAAGAGTGCGGAGTGACAATGACACGACCAGCGGTGTCCTCCTTAGGTTAACCGCTGATGCCAACATGAGAAATAGGCCGGATCCACTGGGCGATGTTGTAAGACATTTGGCCAAGGACACTGAAGTACTCGTGGTGGGTTATTCCTCTGGATATTGCAGGGTCGTCGTCGGCAATGAAATTGGCTATATCAACGAAATGTTCCTGCCCAAGAGCCCATTGCTGAGCGGGATGGCACGATACGGTGAATGGAAACGACCTGTGAAGGCAGGAGCCACCCAGCCTACCGGTGCGGAGACCTGTGGCGCTTCAAGAAGGTCGACTTTGTCAGATACGGCGATCCACATGGGGCCACGTGGCGGGAGGTACCACATCAATGCAAAAGGCAATAAGGTTTACGTGCCCAGGAAAAAGAAATAATCTTGGCGTTCTTCGGCAAATTGTGCGCGAACGCCCCTCTTCAGGCCGCGGAGACAGTGGAACAAGACGTTAGAAAGCACCGGTGGCGATCGACACCCCGTGCCCTGATGCCTATGGCCCTGGCAATGCGGCTCGTCGCCTCTCCTGGTCGGTTGTCAGAGGTGCCCACGTGGCCAGCAGCACTTGGCCGTGCCTCCCCCGATCGACATTTCCGGCCCCCACCCTTGCAGAGCCGAGTCGCGCACGCAGCACGGCTCCGCCAGACTTTGCCCACAAGACCCGGCAACTGGCCTGGAAGCCGCTTCCGCTGGCTGATTGCCGTCTCGCCAGGAGGCGAGGGAGGAGGAGGCCAAAGGTTCTGGAAGGCACAACCCACTCCGGCTCCTTCTTTATGGCCCGCTCACTCGCCGGAGGTATCTACCCCTTCCCGGTGGGGCAAATCTCCGATTTGCCCAGCCCAAACCGCAGGCTTGCGCTACGCTCTGCCGGACAGGGCGGCACAGGCGGGCACGGAGGCAACGGCATTCAAACCGAACTGTCGCAATCGTACGGATTGCGACAGGGAATGGAGACCTTTTGCCTGACCTCTGCCGGTGGATAGGACCTCTCCCTTGAACTCCCCAGCATCGGCCAACCCGCCGGCACACCAGGGGCGCCCAGCATAAGCTGGCATAGCTCGGGCGAGAGCATCGGGCGAGCCGCGCGCACCCTCAGCGATACCGCACGCGGAACTTGCGCACCATGTGATGGGGGTGGTACGACTCCTTCGCCCTGCGCAGCCCAGGGTCGCCGAGGTCCTGCTCGCGGTTGACAAACGGCACCTCCGGCCAGAGATGGGCACAGGTTTGTTGGTTGATAAGAGCAAAGAGCGGGGGGATGTCGGGATTGGCCTTCTCCAGGTGGACCACAGCCGTGTCGGCATTGAGCAGCTCGCCAAGGGCAAACGCCTGCACCTTGCCGTCGATGAGCACCACGCCGCCCTCAGCGTGGAGGTCGGGGAAATGGCGCAGCGCCTCGCGCACCGCATCCCACTCGTCCACCAGGGTCAGATCGTCGCAGCAGCGGCGGGCAGCACACCATCTGCTTGCTACCTCCAAGCACGCCTGCACGTGGCGCTCCGTTAGCGGCTCGTAGGTGGGACTAAGCTCGCGGAACGCACGATTGACGTGGTTGCGCTTGCTGTGATACTTCCGCCCGGCCAGTTGAATGAGATCCTGCGTGCGGTAGACATAGTCGAACTGCTCGCGATCGGGCTCCACTACGAGGCCACCATCCTCCTCCACCACTTGCGCCCACCTTTCTTCCACGCGCTCCAGGCGAGCCATCGCCGGGCCGACCTGCGGACCGAGCCAGTTCATGAACTCCCGCACGACCGCGGCTTCCGGGTGCGGCCCGATGGGCTGCAGACCATATGGTGTGCCGTCGTGGTCGCGGCACAAGAACAGGAGCCACTCGCCAAGGCACGCCCAGCTCACCTGGTACCTCCACCGCCAGATAAAGAGATTGGTAAACGTGTACTCCGAGGCCTGTGGCTGGCTCCGCCAAAGCAGTTCTTCGACGAAGCTGCGGTCCCGGAGCTCGAGCGGTTTGAATGTCGGAAACGCGGGCGGCAATGAGTCTTCACTCACCGCGCGCAAAACGTCCAGACGGCGCCAAGGGAGAGGTAGTGGAGCAAGGCGAAATTGTAGACCTGCTCCACGTCGGCGCCGCCTTCAAGGAGGCGGTAGCCGCCGTACGCCTGCAGGTGTCGGCTTGCTGCCCACGTCAGGGCCACGAGCACATCCTCCGCGCGGCCCTGGGGCGCTGCCAAGGCATCGGCATCCACGACCAGCCCCAGGCGCCTGCCTGGCTGCCACTGCAGGCGGCCGCTGAGCAGCGGCACAAAACCCGTGTTCGTCGTCTCTCCGCTCAGGCCGCGGGCCTGGAGGCGAATGGCCGCGTCGCGCACCTTCGCCGTCAAGCCCACGGCAAGCCGCACAGCGCCCGCGTTGTCGAGGAGGTAGCGGTAAGTCAACCGATAGGAGTCAAAGCGGTAGGAGGCGGACAACGGCACCTGCGCATGAAAATCCGTCCCGGCAAAGTGCACAGGCCTGTCCACCGCGCCGCTCGCCTGCAGGCGGAGCGGTGCCACGAGCAGACTCAGCACATGGCGCTGCGCAAAGCCGTAGCTCAGCCGCAGACGGACAAAGAGCTTGCTCGTCGTGCTGAGGTCCTGGGAGAGCGAAAGGACGGCTCCCGCGGTCTTCGGGACGCGCACGTCGTTGTAGCCGCTCATCACAACGCCCGACTCCAGGCCAATGCTGACTTGCGCCCGCGCCGAAAGGGCCCACCCCAGCAGCAAGGCCGCCAGAAGCCATACCGCACTCGATCCCCTGCCACGCCCTCCCTGTGCCCGCACCCATTCGCCAACGCGGGCTGAGGAGCGCATGTGGCCCACCACCCTGTTGCTCGATGTCGTCATACCGGTCCTCCTATTCTGGAAATTCACTCTTTCTCCTCATTGCGCAGCAGTTCCACGCCTTCTCTTGCCAGATAAGCCACAATGAGCAGGCCTACCAGCGGGTCTGAAAGCCAGAAGCCGAACAGAGAGTTCGTCAGCAAGCCTAAAAGCAGCGCCAGCGAGAGCCACATGCAGACGAACGTCTCCTTGGAGTCCGCCACCAGCGAGCGCAGGCCGAGTCGCTGGCCCAGGCGCAGCTTTTGCCTGGCAAGGATGGGCATCACCACCGAGGAAAGGGCTGCGATGGCGATGCCGAAGGGCGAGGGCTCAGGCCGCTCCTGCCCAATCAGCTTGCGCACCGATTCCACCAGCACATACAGCCCCAGCGCCAGAAATGTGAGGCCCACGAATTTGGTGGCGCGCCGTTCGATGCGCTCCTCTCCTGCCGCGTCACTCCGGCCATGCTGCCGCAGGCGCCAGATAAGCACCAGGCCGGAAAGGGATTCCACCACGCTGTCCAGGCCGAAGCCGACCAGCGAAATGCTGCCCGCAACCGTGCCTGCGGCAATCGAAGCGGCAGCCTCGGCCACATTGTAGCCCACGGTCAAGTACTCCAACTTCAGTGCCCGGCGAAAGCCATGCGCCAGGGCGGGTGCAGAGGGCTGCGCGGCTTGGCCCGCCTCAAGGTCGGTGCCACTCGCTTCGTGGAGTGCCTCTGCCCTCTCCTCGGCGCCCTCGTCTTGACACCGGGCTCGTGCCCCAGACTCCCCTCTGCCGGCTAACATGGCGGCTCCTGTCTCCCCTCCAACATCGCGCGCAGCAGCTGGATGCGCCCGATGTGCAGGGCGGTATGCGAGGCAGTATTGAGGAGCCAGTGGGCCACGGTCATCTCATCCTGCAGCGTGGGTGCTGCGGAGTGAAAATCTTCCTCGCCCAGCCCGCTGATGTAGCTGATGCTCTCCTGGCGAACCTGCCGCACCCAGGCAAAGAGCTCCTGCACCGAAGAGAGTGCACTCTTGATCTGCTCTATGCCGGTCCACTCGCCGCCGAACACCCGGAAGGCCGGCGGCACCACCGGCTCGGGCAGCGCCTGCAGGAACTTGCCAATGTGCACCCGCTCCCGGTGAGCGATGTGTCCCACGTGCCAGATGATGGGCAGGCAGTTGTCGGCCGGCACCCAGAAGAGCTGGTCTTCGGTGAGGCCCTCCACCTCGGCCAATGGGTCGCCGTACCAGGAGCCGCGCCCGTACATGAAGAGCAACACCTCTTTCCACTTTTTCATGGCAATGTCCTCGCATTGGGTTGCGCTGAGGCAACGGCGCGCCCAGCCTCCCCTGCGCGCCACTCCTTTTCATAGGCCAAAATGGCTTGCACCAACTTGTCGGCGCCGAACTTGACCACGTCAGTGGTCGGCAGTCCTGTCTCCTGCTCCACGCGTGCCACCTCGCGCTCCGCCTCCTCATCCGCTAAGATGCGCAGGTTAAGGGCGATGCCCACCACCTTGGCAGGAAAAACCGGCTCGGCCATGGCCTCGTACAGGGCAATGGCCTTGGCTATGGACGGCACGGGCGTGTTCTTGGAGCCGCGCATGATGGTGCGCCCGTACTCGTGGCAAAGGATGAGCGCGTGCGGCGCAAAGCCGTGCAGCATGCTCAACATCACACCGGAGTAGAGCGGATGCGTGAGGGCGCCCTGACCCTCGATGAGCAGGTAGTCGTGCGCGGCGTTCTCCAGCACCAGTCGCTCGGCAGCCCCCGCCACAAAATCGGCGATGACCCGGTCCAAGGCCATGCCGCGCCCGGAAATCATGATGCCCGTCTGTCCGGTGGCGACAAAGACTGCGTCCCGCCCCTGGGCTTGCAGAACCTTAGCGACCTCCAGCGCGACGATCTTCTTGCCGATGTTGCAGTCGCTCCCCACGGTGTGCACGCGGAAACACGGCAGTTCCTGCGCGCGACAGTTGTTCACGGTCAGCTCGTCGGGCACGCGGCGCACGTCCACCAGCGACACGCCGCGCTCCTTGGCCCGCACGGCAAACTCCGGGTCATCGCCGAGAAAGACATGCAAACCCGCCACCACATCGAGTCCCGCATCGATGGCCTGGAGGATAATGGCCCGCCAGCTTGGCGGCAACTGCCCCCCTGCCGGCGAAATGCCGATGAGCAGCGTGTCGGGCCGCAGGGCAAGCGCCTCCGCGAGAGAGGCCAGAATCGGAATCCCTTTGCCCACCCCCAGGAGCTTTTCCGTATCGCCCCCGGCCTGAGTGGAATCGATCAGGGCTACGACCTCATCGCCGCGGTAACGGACCACTCCTGCAGCCGTCTTGCCCGGCGTGGGGTGGGTATTCCCTTCGGTCAAGATGACAAAGCGCCTCTTTTCCCGCAGCAGCTCAATCCCACGCATGCTGGTTCTCCACCTTCGCACGGTACAGCCGCACGCCTCGAGTGCGCCGCCGTGCTTTGCACAAGGAGCAAGCCACAAATCTTTCCTCCCAGTTGCTCACCGCAGGGCCACGATTTTCGGCACAAAGACGCACAGGCCGATGACCAGGGCAGTCATGGCCCCCACCAGCACGCCGCCGGCAGAGAGGTCCTTGACCTTGGCAATGGCCTCACTGCGTTGCGGGCTCACCAGGTCGGCGAGGCGCTCCACTGCTGAGTTCAGCAGCTCCAGTGCAAAAACCAACCCGATGGCAAAGGTGACTGCCAGCCATTCGCCGGCCGAGATGCGGAAAAGGAACCCCGCCACGATGACCCCTACTGCAGCGGCCAAGTGAATGCGCGCGTTGTGCTCTTCGCGCAGCAGAAGGGCCAGGCCGCGAAAGGCGAAGCGAAAACTCCGTCCCCTCTGTCGGAGGGAGAAGGGGGTTTGCTTCATGGGCACTCCTTAAGGGCTAATCTGCCCGAACACTTCGGGGTATTCGCTAATCTGCTCGCGGATTTCGCGATCGTAGCGGATGACCACCACCCGGTAGCCCCGCGCCCGCAGCTCTGCTCGGAGCGCATCATCCCGGTCCCTTTGCACCGGATCGTCGTGCACGGAACCGTCAGCGAACACGCAGATGTTGGGTCGAAAGAAGAAATCCGCGATGCAACGTGGCGCGGCGATGCTCTTTTGCGCCTCGTCCGGCAGTCGCAGGCGTTCGGAGGCCAGTACATCCAAGAACCGGCGTTCGAGGTCTGAGCGCGCGTCGGTCACGGAACGAAGCCAGGCGAGTTGTTCCTCGCGCGAGCGCTCGCCGGCACGCACTAACGTGCGACTGGCCGCCAATTGGACAAGCAATTCTCGAATGCGCCGTCGATCGAGCAGCAGTGCCTCGTGCTGATTGTCGAAACTGAGCAGGCATTGGTAGCATGCGGCCACGCAGTCTGGCTTTTGGTCGCTTCCATCTGGGCCGAAATGGCAGCGTGCGAGCGCCTCTTCTGCCACTTCCGCTAAGGCCGTTTGCTCCTCCACGAGGCGCCTCAGGACTCCGCATCCCCCCTCTGTGGCCTCGTAGAGTAGGATGGAACGGTGCTCGCCCTGTCCGATGCGTTCCGCGCCGAGCTCCGTCTCCTCCAACTGATAAGCGTGTTCAATGCCTCGTTCCAACGCATACTGGAGGGTTGCTTCCAGTGCTGGGTCGCCCTGGAGGTCTGGGCGCACCAGCTTCACAAGCAAGGCATTTTGGGTAGTTACCACACCCAGGCGAACATTTTCCACGCGGTGGACACGAGCCGGCTGCCCGTTCTCCTCCGGCTTTGCTGACACCACCTCGCCCGGCTCAAAGTCTACAAGAAAACCAGGTTGATCCGAACCGTACCACCCGTGGTTGATACGCATGAGGGTGGCTGCGGGCGCGTAGAGGAGTTGGAGCAACGTCTCGTTCTCCGCTATTACATCGGCCTGCAGGAAACGCAAACCCTCTGGGAGCATGGGTAACTGGTAGAAAACCTCCAGTTTGTACCCGCGGCGACGTCGCTCCTCCTCTTCGGATGTAATGCGTTCGCGGCGACGCGTGCGCACATTGGGCATTTCCAGCACGGTGGCCACCAGACTGTTCTGTGCATCGAACCTGGAGTGGCACACGGGGCAGAGGTCAAGGTCGTCATCACAGTAGGCGCCGCAGGTGTAGCAGAAGCGCTTCTGGCTCCTGCGCTCGTCCATGCCTCCCGGCGGGCTCTGGAAGGCCACCACCTCCCATTTTGCGCCTTCATGAAAGAGCACATTGTTCGGGGCAAACTCACGGATGGCCAGAAAGCGCGGGCGCGCGATGAATTCCCCTTCCCCTCGTGGCACCCAGGCCCGCACCGGTAGGGCAGGGAAGTTGTAGCCGGGCAGAAAGCCCTCGCTTGCCAGGTACCGGTAGGGGTAAAAGTCTCCTTCTTCCCGCGCCACCACCCGCTGCAGAAGGAGATTCAGCTGGTGACGTGCCTCGTCCTGCCTTCTGCGAGCCTGTGCCTGGCCCTCTGCGGTCCGGGCGCGGTCTTCGTCAATGCGTGCGGCCTCAAGCTGGCACCTGGCCGCTCTGTACAGCTCGCGCCAGCGGTCGAATGCCCTGTTGAAAGCTTCAGGCGCCTGTTCAAGAACCCTGTCTATCCATGAGTCATCAAACCATCCGGATGTGGCTAACAGCCCTCTGTCGGCACTGACCATACGACGCACTCGTTCGGCGATATCGGCGCGAGCGGTAATACTGAGCCGGATCCGCGCCGCCTTCTTCTCCGCCAGCGGGAGGTTCGGCTGCTCTATGTCGATCACGCACTCGATGGATTTCCCCAGCGACAGACCGATGCAGCCAAGCCAGAGGGCGTGGATGTGAGATCTCAGCAGCGCTTCGTTGGCGATGTCCAGGCGGGGCGCCCGCACGCTTCCGGCCACCATTTCCGCCTGCCTGTGGAAAAAGTACTGGTCGTGCGTGTTAAAGGCCCCGCAGTAGCTGAGGATTAGGCCTGGTTGTCCCTGTCTGCGGGCCCGACCACTGCGCTGCGCGTAATTAGCGGGAGTTGGCGGCACGTTTCTGAGATGCACAATCTCCAGGTCGGCGATGTCTACGCCCAGCTCCATGGTCGGCGAGCAGACCAGGTAGGGGAGACGACGGCCCAGCGTGGGCGCTTCTTTCCTGTCCTCTTCTGCCCAGCGAAACCTTCGTTCTCGACGTTCTCGCTCGCCGGGCCTGACCACCTGCGCGGTGTGCTCCCTCGCCTGGAGCATAGCCAGCGCTGCCGCCTCTTGTTGGTAGAACTGCTGGAAGAAGGTGTTAACCAAGGAGCGCGCCTCACGATAGTAGTCGCCTTGAGCACGGCGGGCGTAGATAGGATCCGGCGGTGGCGGTGTGCCGTCCCCCAAGCACCAGATGAGGCAGGCCGCGTCAAGCTGAAAGAACTGGTGGTCGTCCACCGGGTCCAAGCGGACCAGCAGACCATGGGCAACGAGCAGGTCAAGGAGCTTGGCGATAAAGTCGGCGTACGCCTGCCCGTCGAGGTGCAATTGGGCGCGCAAGAAACGGCCGATTGTGCTGCGCACCCCCAGCCAAAAACCCTCCACCTGCCGTTTTGAGGAGCCCGGCAGCACAAAACGCCTCGCCTGCTGCAATTCGTCGAGCTCTGGGTCCAGGCCCCAAAACTCATTGAGGTGCTGTTCCGCACGGGTACGCAGCCGCCGCTGGCGGTCTCTGTCCAGCACACTGGCCCTGATTGCCAACTTGCGGCGCAACTGATCCAGCACCGGTCGGAGCACTGCCTCACGCTCTTCCGGGGTAGACGCGGCCATTGCCAGACTGAACTCCCACAGCTCCGGCCTTCTGCACAGCTCTTGCAACCCGCGATACTCGATGCGCAACAGACCCACTTGCTCCAGATTCGGGTGGACCACGCGCCAGCCACGGCGCAGGTCATCGTACAGGCGATATTCAGTCAGATCAGTAAACACCTCCCAGACGTCACGCGCTGCCGGCGACCCTGGTTCCAACTGCGGTGTGCGCGCAATGTCGCGAATGCTCAGCCCGGAGCACTGGACCCCGGCCGCGGCTACTTCGTCGGAGCGCAGCGGGCTCCTCTTGCGCAGCGCGCGTACAAGGCGGCCTGTAAGAGCCCTACCTGCACGAAATCGTTGAAGTGGCCCGCCTGCAGAGAGGCATCTTGCCGATTGTCGGTAAAGGTGAGAAGCTTCTGCTGCGCGGCCTTTGTGCGTGCGGCATGGCGCAACAGAGAAGTGGCAAGTACCGTCGTTGCGCTGGAGCGCGCCTCGCTGGAAAGGGTTGCTAACTTGGTAAACTCCCGTTCTCGGTCGGTGTAAAACTCGCCGCAACTCAGACAGAGGTAAAAACCACCCCCCTGCCACCACATCTTCTGGGCCCCAGGGACCGCGGTGACGGAAAAGGACCCACCCGGGAAGACCCACAGTGGGGTTGGCACTCGCTCCTTCCAGGTGGGGCGCAGCCTGCCGTTCGGGTAACGCCACTCTTCGGGGAGCAGATCCTCGCTCCAGTCTTCCTGTGGCGCGAGCATCAAGAAACCAGGCTTCCCCTCCTGGTCCTCGCTGGCGATCCCCACCGGGTGAGGGAAGAAGCTGTCCGCGGTGCGCAGCACATGGTAGTAGTCCTGCCCGCAGTGGCGACAGAACTTGATGGGCACAAAGAGGCGGCCCTGGCTTGCCTGAATCTGTCCCTCAAGGGAGAATGCGCGGCGGTCAGCGCCCTGCAGTGTCGCGTACACGGTTCGCCCCTGTCCGAGGAACTGGTGCAACTTGAAAGCCAATGCTCGCCCCCCTCCTTTGCGCACCAGGTCGCCGCCACGCGCGAACACCTGGCGCAACTGCTGCTCGCAGATCTGCTGAGGCGCGTCCACGAGCGCGGCGAGTCGCGCCGCGGTCTGCTTCAAGGAGCTCGGCATGCGCCGCCGCAGGCCACCCTCCACCAGGGGTTCCAACCCCATCTCGTATTCCACCCAGCGGACCAGCGGGTCCCGGCGAAATGCCTCCAGGTCTTCTGTCAGGCCTTGGCCCTGGGCCAGGCGCCGCTTCAGCTCTTCTGCGGAAGGTGGGCCACCCGGCGTAAAGGGCTCCAGCGTCTCCTCCACGATGTTGTCCGCAGTGAACGGATGCCCGAAGAATCGCGTCGCAAAGTCAGCAACGGCCTGCCTTCGCTCCTCGGGGCTGGCCTGCGGGTGGGCTGCCATCGTCGCGCTGGTGCCTACGTGCACCAGGTTTGTGCTTGCACAACGCTCCTTGAGGCGTCGGATGAGCATGGCCACATCCGCCCCTTGCCGGCCACGATAAGTGTGCAATTCGTCAAACACTAAGAAGCGCAGGGCACCGCCTCCGCGAGGGAGCAAGCTCTCGTCCTCTGGGCGCACCAGCATCAGCTCTGCCATCACATAGTTGGTGAGCACAATTTGCGGCGGCTGCGTGCGCATCTGTTCGCGCTGGTCATCGGGGGTCTCGCCGGTGTACTTGGCAAAGGTGAGGGGAAAGCGCCGGCCAGTGCGCTCTTCGTACTTGGCCTTGAGGCGTTCCAGCGAGGCGTGCTGGGAGTTCACCAACGCGTTCATGGGATAGACGACCAACGCCGGCGTTCCTGGAGCTCGAGTCGCCTGCCGCAGCAGGTTGTCAAAGATCGGCAGGAAGTAGCAGAGTGTCTTGCCCGAACCGGTGCCGCTGGTGACCACGATGCTTTCACCCCGTTGTACTTTGCGGATGGCCATCTCCTGATGGCGGTAGAGCAGGAATGGCGCACCATCCTTGTTGCGAAAGATGCGGGCGGTTTCCGCCACAAGCAACCCCTCGGCCAGCAGTTCGTCCACCGTGGGCCCAGATGCGTATGCCGGGCTCACCTGCACGAGCGGATCCGGCCAAAAGGTCGTTTCCCGGTCAAAGGCCTCGTCGACAAAGGCGCGCGCCCGCGCGTCCGCAATGAGCAGAAACGAGCGGACAAAGTCACGATAATCCCTCAGGACCGCCTCATGAAGGTCGAAGATGTTCATGAGTTCTCCTTAGCCAAGCATTTCGCCCAGCAACCACAGCGCTGCCGAATGAACCTGAACATGGGCAGGCAACTCCGGCAGCGCGTCGGTGGTAAGGGTGACCAGATGCAGACTGGCCCCGGGGTACTCTGCGGCCGCAGCCTGCAATGCCTGTACCTCGCGTTGCACCGTGTCCGCACTGGCCAGTTCGGCGCACACCTGAATCAAATGGGGCTTGGCGCCGGGGCGGCGCGCCACAAAATCTACCTCCTCGCCAGTGGCAGTGCGCACATAGCTCACTTCCATCCCCCAGCGCTCCAACTCAATTCTCACTGCCGTCTCCAGTGCATGGCCGACATTGGCTTTGCCCATGCGGTCAAAGACCGGAATCAGGCCCATGTCCACCGGATAGACCTTGCGCGGGTTCACCATACGCCGGCGCTCGGATGCGGTGTCCAGCCAGCAGATGCGCACCAGAAAGCAATCCTCAAGCGACGAGACCATTTGGTGCAGCGTGTCCCGCGACACCGCTATGCCTTGTGATTTC
Organism: candidate division KSB1 bacterium; assembly: GCA_024655945.1. Classification (NCBI taxonomy): domain Bacteria; kingdom Pseudomonadati; species Candidatus Zhuqueibacterota bacterium. Next base: position 26,018 of record JANLFK010000018.1, on the reverse strand, counting down.
AAGTCGCGGTAGAACTTTTCCGCGCTGAACGACCCGCCCGGATTCCCCAAGAGGTGCCGCACCAGCCAGCGCAAGGCCACCACCTGCGTCAGACCACGGCGCTCCATCACGCCGCGGAGCACGGCCAGGTCCACATACTGCTGCAACAGGGCAAAGCGCTCAGGCTCGTCTAACCCCTGCGCCTCGGGGAAACCACCAACGCGCAGGTAGTCGCGCAAGGCATGGTCAAGCTCAGAGCGCTCGACAGAGCTCAACAGGTCCAACCGACTGGGCACGGGGCGCTGATGGTGACAAAGGTACTCGGCGAAGCTGAACGGATAGATGACCACCTCCCAGCCGCGGCCGCGCATGCTTGTGGCCACTTCCCGACTCAGCAGTGCCGCCGATGAACCGCTCACACAGATTTCCACCTTTTCGGTATCGATGAGTCGGCGCACGAAACGCTCCCAGCCAGGCACCGTGTGGATCTCGTCAAGGAACCAACTCACCGTCTCTCTGCCGCGGAAGGCGGGGAACAGCCGATAGTACTCCTCAACCAGCGTGTGCAGGCGGCTGGCTTCGATACCGGCCAGCCGCTCGTCCTCGAAGTTGATGTAGGGCAGGCGCTCGCGGGGCACTCCTTGCTCCATGCGTTCGCGCCGCAACTGATGGAGAAAGGTCGTCTTGCCCGCCCGACGCATGCCGATGACCGCCGTGGCCTTGCCGGGCAACCAGACCCGCGTGTGCACCCGGCGCGGAGTAGCCGCCGGCAAAGGCGCCACCAACGAATCGCTCAGCATTTGCGCCAGGCGCGCCCTGATGGAGGATGTGTCTTGCCAGCGCATCGGTCTAAATTTACCTTCTTGGAAGGCGAATATCAAGCACTTTTCTCCTTCTGGGAAGGAGAAATCTGCCGCCTGCGAACCTCCCTCGCCTGGATGCTTCCCCGGGCGTTTTGGTCAGCCGTCCCAGATCAGCAGGAGGCCCGCAAGGGTGGCTCACCGCTCGGCCCTTCCCGCTCATAGGGCGCAGCAGGGGGGTACCACCCGCAGTCCCCCGGGCCTTGCCGATGTCAGCCACAGGGCAACTGTCCGCAGCTGCCCTGTGCCCAACACCAACCAACTGCCGCGAAAAGACCGCCGGGCACTGCAACCTGCCAGGTCGTGCCGACCAGCAAGGGCCACCTGTACCGCCGCGCGCCTCCCAAGAGCCGTGATCCTTGCATTGCCCGCGGCTGGTTTTCGCCTGGTGAGAGCCCCGCGAGCAACAACATTCGGGCGGCAGAATAGGCGCACGGAGCCGGGCACAACCGCGTGCTGCCCGCCGGCGGCACCACTTCAGCTACTCCTGCCGCCAGCGATTCCACCTTCCGTCGGCAAAGTACCCCCACGTCCAGGCCACCGTGCATGACCCCCACTGGAGGGGCCACACAGTTGTACAGCCACTCGGGGCCCCTGGTGGCCCCCTCGGCTCCTCTGCGGGGGGTGAATCGTAGGTTTTGCCGCCCTTGCTCTTGCCGGAGGAGCGGGTTGAGCACATGCGAAAGGCTGAGCAGCTCTGAGTGCAAGGTCGTGATCTTGTCCCTTTTGGTCCTCGAGGAGTCTTGCGACTGCCTCCGCCGCTCTGGGCCTAGCGCCTGCCGCTTAGCTTCATGGGAAGCACATCCGGGACGCAGCAGAAGTATGCTAAGCAACGGTTTCGGCTCGGCAAGGCGGAGATAGAGCGCCAGGCGCGCGGCGTCCTGGGCCTCCTCTGCACCAACAACTATTACTACCTGAGCTGTTAATCCCTTCGCTTGATGCATAGTCATAATGTTGACAGCGTTGCTTTGTTGTTCCTGCTCAGCATCACCAAGGGACACACTGATTGAGCGAAGAAGTTCAATAATGTCTCGGACAGAATATGCATTGATAACATGCTCAAACAGTGCTATCACTTTTTGCCGCACATCTTGGCTGGCAATGTGTTTGTTAGCAATCTCCTTGATAGCATCTGTCAGGCCAGTGGTAGACTGGACAGTTGTCTTGGCATCAGCGACGGCTTGTCGTATGCTCTCCACTTCTCGCACAAATGATTGACCAAATCCTGGCAGAAGACCAGGATTGGAAACTACAGCAGAAATAGCCTCAGCAAATCTCTTACCTTGCTTGCGAGGTAAGGCATAGAGAGTGTTTAGCTTCTCTTCACCTATGCTATTCCTTCGTAACATAAGCAGGGTGCGCCAAGCGGGATGGTCGTTATCGTTGGCTGTCAGACGCAAAACACTCAGGAACTGACGTCCTTCTTTGCTGTTTACGGGCTCAAGTGGGTCAACTGCTATGCTTACAGGTACTCCAAGCTGTTCGAGTTTTTTACGGATAGGATCGGAGAAAACGCGGTTTCGGTCACTCCTGAGCTAAATCAGAATCTGCTCAGGTTGAATATTCTGCTCTGTCACAAGCCATTGGCATATATGCGCGATCGCGTCAGCTTCTCTACTCTGGTTAGCAAAATTGAGAATGTGAACTTCACCTGAAGGCACCTCGGCGGCTGGAGCAATAGTCTTGGGAAGACGACGGGGGTCCTGATTAGCGACGTAATTAGCGAGAGCTAGTATTTGTGAGCCGCACCGCTTGCATTCCTTGAGGTCAAGTGAGACAGAGGGCGTGTAATCCTTGTCAAAGCGTCGAATGCCTTCTGGATCAGCATATCGAAATCCGTATATGCTCTGGTCATCATCTCCTGCTACATACAGCTCTGCACCATGTTCGGTCAAGCCTTTGCTAACTGCCAAGTCACATGGATCAAGATCCTGATACTCATCAACGACAATGTGTTTGGGTTTTTGCTCTATACCGACAATCCCTTCTTCAAGAGCGTGCTTAAGCTGATAAACCAGCTCTGCGCGTAAGGTATATCCAAAAATCTGCCTATGTTCCTGCCATGCGCCATGGAACTGTGGATTGGGAGCGCGGTAACCATCTGCATCCGCAATCAACCTTTCCCAATCAGCAGAAAGTTGGTTTAGAAGTTCACGCGCCTCAGTTACACGCGAAAGACCCATGATGTGTTTTAAATCCTCTTCGATAATGAAACGTTCCTCGAAATCATCGGCGATGCGAATCGGGGTAGGAAGCTTTCCGCGCGCTCCCCGCTGTAGTATGAGACTAAGGGCATAAGAGTGCAATGTAGAAATGTGAGGCATTGCCCCATTACCAAACTCGTTAGTAATTCGCCGTCTTAGCTCAGCAGCCGCAGCTCGTGTAAATGTCAGTGTTAGAATGTCGCTAGCAGTTACGCCTATGTCATGCACGAGATAGAGAATCCTGCGAGTAAGTACGAGAGTTTTGCCTGTTCCTGGACCGGCGAGAAGTCTTGCATGCACTCCAGTTGAAGACACTGCCTGTTGTTGTTCTGGTGTAAGGTTGTCTTGCCAAGTCATGGTTGCCTCCTACTACGCGCTGCAATTTGCTGATTCAATTCGATCAACGGCACAATGCTCTCCCGCCTTGCCTCTGCCGAGGGCATGAAGCGCACCTGCCCGCGTTCGTTCTGGTAGAAGTCGTGCTGCAAGTTTAAATCTTCCCAGCCGTAGCAGGCAAGGATGGCGTTGTCCATTTCGGCGTGCAGTTCGCGCAGGCGGCGGATGTCGTCATCCTGGCAGGCGGGGTTGTGGAACAGGTTGTAGGTTTTGGTGAGGCCCAAGCCCCGCGCCAGCATGACCTGGCGGCGGTGTTCGTGATAGGCGCCCCCAACCTGCGCGGCGCGGGCGAAGGGCGGCCGCGCTAGCAGGGCGGCTAAATGGGGCGCGGCGTATTCGGCAGGCGGGAAGGGGAAGGTCTCGAAGCAGGCACTTACGGTATAACGTTTATCAGTTCGTAGTGTGGGTCCGTATTTCCACACCCAGGTTTCGTGTAAACTGGATTGCAATAATCCAAAGTGGTAATCATCGCCAAAACCAAAAACGATTATTGTTTGGTCATATACAAGCCCCTTGGGTAAAAATATCATTCCGTGTTTGTCGCCCGTAAGACTTCGCACCAGTACCCGCTGCAGGGGGGCGATGGCTTGATAGAGTTGTGTTGCGGCAGAGCCATATTCCCACCAGAATTTTTTGCGTCTGGCTTGGGTAGGAATGGAATCGCGCAGTTTTTCGCGCTCTGGCTTCACGCGCTCTTCCACACTGCGCAGCAGGTCGGGGTATTGGCGGGCGCGTTCCAAATCCCAATCGAAAAAATTAATCACCCAGCGCGAAGGTTGCTGCTGCGGGTGGCTGTTGAGGTCTTCGCCGTTCAGGTAGGGGAAGAGGCAGTCGGCATGGCGCGGGTTATGGGCAAGTAATCGTTCGGCTTCCTCAGGCTGTAACACAAAACCCATTCCCAATACGATGCTCTCTTGAAATACCTTGCCTTCGTTGCGCTTCAGGCGGGCGGGTTCGCGTTCGGGCTGGTCATCGAGGCGGCAGTCGAGAACGGGAGCGCCCTCACCCCCAGCCCCTCTCCCAAAGGGAGAGGGGGGCGACTCAGGGCGACGAGGTTGACTTCGACGCTGGCCTGGCCGGGCCATTTGACGAAGCGCTGGGCAAAGTGTATCTGCCCGCCCTGTTGGAGGATGACCGCCAGGCCGCTTTCGCGGGTGTCGCCCTGGCCGAGGGTGTTGGTGGCAATCATGCCCAGCCGTCCGCCGCGGCGCAGCAGGCTGAAGGCGCGGCGGAAGAAGGCGGCGCACAGGTCGGCGGTGCCGCCGAAGGGCGCAAAGGCATATTCCAGCCACTTGCGGTAGGGTTCGCCGAAGTTGCCGCTGATGCGCAGCCCGCCCATGAAGGGCGGGTTGCCGAGGATGACATCGAAGCCGGCCCCCTCACCCCGGGGCGCTCTGCCAGAGGGAGAGGGGAGAAAGACCTCCGGAAACTCCAGCGGCCAGTGGAAGAAGGCGTGTTCGGTGGCCAGCCCCTCAGCCCCACCAGTCACCCGGCCGTCCGGCGTCTGCGGGTTCTCCATGCATTGGCGAACGTAACGCGTGATGGCGATACGCGTCACGTTTTCTTTGGTCAGCGGCGTGAAGAACGCGGCCGTCCACAGGTCGGCAGCCTTTTTCAGGCGTTCGTACGACGAGCCCCCGCCGCGCATATTCTGGTAGATTTGTTCGACGCTCTGTACCCGCGCCAGCGAGTCCTGGCTCACCTTGGCCAGCTCGCTACTCTCCATCGCATAGGCCTGCAGCTCCTGGCCCAGGCCGTCGTCCAAGGCCGTCTCGAGTTGCTGCTCATGCACCTGCCGCGCGTTGCGGTTGCTCCGCGCCGCCTGGCGCGCCACCTGGCGGTCATCGCCGGAGAGCGGCCTATACGCCTCGTCCGGCACCCCTTCTTTGAGGCGTGCCAAGTCGATCATACCCACAAGTGAGTCGCCACAGCGAATGCGGTGGCCGAGGAAGGTGAGCGGCATACCCGGGCAATGGCTTCTAACCAGAGGGCCAAGCGGCAGAGCTCTACGGCCAGCGGGTTCTTGTCCACGCCGTAGATGCAGCGGGCGATGACGTCGCGGGTGGCAGGCCGCACCTGTTCCGGCGTCGGCTCCTGCTCGCCGGTGCGGATGCGCGCCAGTTCCTTCCCTAAGCGGCGGGCGGCGGCCAGCAGAAAGTGGCCAGAGCCACACGCAGGATCGAGCACCCGCAGGGAGAGAACGGCTTCTTCTTTGTCGTCACGAGTCTTGGCCTGCTTCAATCGCTCTGCCAGCACCGGTTCCAGCGCCGAACGGACGAGTTCTGCCACCAGTTCTGGCGCCGTGTAGTAGGAGCCGGTGGATTTACGCTCCGAGCCGGGCCTCAGTTCGAAGCTCGGCCGCCCGGCGGCATCGGAGGTCACGGCCGGGTAGTAATCGAGCAAACTCTCATAGACCGAGCCGAGTTCTTCGGTATCCAGCGCGCCATAGTTGACGCGGCGCGGTGGGCTCGATGCGCTCTCCTGGTAGTAGGCCAGGAAGCGGAAGGCCTCCAGCAGGTCGCGATTGCTGATGGTTGCGGCGTCGAGGTCCAGCTCGGCGAACAACTCCCCGTTGAGAGGGGCAGCACCGAGGAGACCGGCCAACTTCTCGTCGGAGAGGACCTTCCAGAGCACGCGCAGGCAGCACCAGAGGTCGTCGTCTTCCGTGTATCAGCTTCGTCGATCCACCAGTTGGCGGAGCCGGGCCACGCCATAGTGCTCGCAGTAGAGGGGGTCAGAGCTGATCAGGCCCCGGTCTTCGGAAACCAGGAGAAAGAGGAAGCGATAGACGAGGCGGAGCAGTTGCCGGTACAGGTCCTGCGGGAGGAGTTTGTTGCTACCATGGTACTCTGGCGACAGCAGTTCCCTGAGCCGCGCACTGCGGGGGTGCCTCAAAAAGCCCTCGGCTAGACGTGTGAGGCACTGCTCCACGCCGTCGCGGAGACGCTCGCGCACCCGACCGCCCTGTTCAACGGAGTAGCGGTAGTACTGCTCGAGCAGGCACTGGTCGGTATCGGCAAAACTCTCGGGCAGCCTGGAGCGGTGGAGCAGCCGGTAGAGGGCCACAAAATCTTGAAAGTGCTGCTCCTCCAGAATGGCGGCCATGTCGAACTCGATGTAGGCCTGGCGGCGCACATAAGTGCTGTCGCGCAGCAGGCGCAGGGTCAGGCCGTTGGTGACGATGCCCCACAGGTGGTCGGTGCGGTTGAGGAACTCCTGCACCAGGGAGTGCGGCGCCAGGCGCGGGCGGCCGGCGGGGGCCAGCCGGCCCAATTCCTGGCGCGCGCCGACGATGTGCACCGGCGGCGACTCCTCGCTTTCGCCAGCCCGATGCGAAATGGCAAAGGTGAGGCCGTCCACGTCATAGGCGCGAGCGTTGTAGCGGAGCTCGTAGCCAAGGAGCCCCAGAAAGGGGATGACCCAGGCGTCGCGGGTCACAGAAGTGCCCAAGTCGGACGAAGGTAACCGCTCCAGGCGGTGCTGGAACACGCCCCACAGGGAGCGAGCATCGGCAAACACCGCGGCGATCTCATCGGTGAGGTGGCGTCGGCCAATGGCAAAATCAGTAGGGCGCTGGCCGGGCAGCTCGCCGGCCAGGAGCTGCTCCAAGACGTCCGGGCCGAAGAGTCCACCCTCGATGCGAATGGCAGGAAATGCTCTCATGACCTCACCAAGGGTTGCAAGACCAACAGTCCCAGAAGGTCCGGTGGCAAAAACGGCTTCACGACGAACGCGCGGCGCACGGTTGCCCTGCGGCGTGTAGAATACGCTTGTGGCTTTCTGCTCATGCCTGGGCGCGCAGGGTGAGCACCTGGCCCACATGCTGCTGGATTGCGCTGGCTTGCTCCAGATCGGCACCTTCTTTTGGCCACTCGCCTATCTGGGCCAGAGCAGCACGCACCAGCTCGCGCTTCTCCGCCATGGGCACGTTGGCATCGGGCCTGGCCTCGACCAACAGCCGCAGCGCGTCGTTGTTGTCCCGCCATTGCGGCTCTTTGGTGCCGCCCGCACGATAGCCGAGAACCAGGACTTCTTCCGACAACAGCGGCGCTCTGTCGGTCTGTTCAAGGAGGTAGCGCGCGCGGAGGAGCAAGAGGTTCGTCAGGTGAGAGACTGCCCCTGCACGCATTACGCCGCAGCGGGCAGCGGCGGCGGCGCCCTGTCTGCCCAGGGCCTCTTCCACTAAGTAGCGGGCCAATGCTGCCACAAAGGGGTGGTTGCCGCCAAGGTATTCGGCGCCTTCGGGTGTCGGCGAGGTGAAGCTCACCACCTATTGCGGTCTGGAGCGGGTGCTGCCTTTGGGCGGCTCGGGCAGGGCAAAACGGATGGCGTCCGGCAATCTCTGCGTGCTCTCTGGGGCAATGCTGATGCGGAACACGTCAGGCACCCTCTTGTCCTCGGCAATGGCCAGACCGAGGCGCTGGGCAGCGGCGAGCACGAAGGTACGCACCGCTTCGGGGTCACCCAGGACGCTATCGGTGGCCTCCAGTTCCCTTTGCACCTCCTGCGGCTTCAGCGCCCGCTGAGCAAAGCGCGTGCGATTGATGCGCTCTCGTTCGGCCTCCTGGTCCCATGTATGGTGCAGGGCGGTTACGTCCTCGAGCTCGAAAAGCCGCAGTTGCGCGGGCTTGTCCAGTGCCCTTCGCCGGAAAAAGAGGGCATTCAGCACTGCCTCGATGACGCTCTCGCTCTCCTCCGGCACCGGGACGTGCGTGCCGAGGGTCTGGCGGATTTGGCGCGCCTTGTTCAGCAGCACGTCGATAAGGACGCCGTCAACCGGATTGTCCTGGCCGTAGAAGCGGATGGCTTTCACCCGCGGGCAGGTCTGGCCATAGCGGTCCACCCGGCCCTCTCGCTGTTCCAGCCGGTTGGGGTTCCAGGGCAAATCATAGTGCATCACCGCGCTGAACTTGTCTTGGAGGTTGATCCCTTCACTCAGGCAGTCTGTGGCTACCAGAACGCGCGGGCGATCGGGCTCGATTTCCCTAATGCGTGCCTCGCGCTCGTCGTCGCCGATGCGGCCGGTGATGGTCACCACCTGCACTTCCTCAGGCAGGACCTTGCGCAGGTGCTCGCCCACATACTCGGCGGTGGCCACATAACGGCACCAGACGATGGGGTGAAAACCTTCGGCGACGAGGCGGCCTACAGCCTCCTGGCAGCGGGCGAGCTTGGTGTCCTCTTGCGAGCTGTGCAGAGCCTGGGCAAGGCGGCTAAGCTCGCGCAGTTTGCGACGTTCATCCTCCTGGAGCGTCTGTTCCGCTGCCGCCACTGGCGGGATCGGAACCTCATCGTCGGTGCGGTCGACGTCGGATTCGAACACCGATGGGCTGAATTCGCCCTCTTCTTCGCTGTCTGGTTCCCTCTCCCCCTGTCTCTTGGCACGCGCCTCCAGAGCGGCCAGCGCTGCCGCCGGGCTGGACATCACGCAACGGAGAAGGGCCAACGCCGCCCAATACCGTACCCTGCGCCTAAGCTGTTCCAAGTTCGCACCGCTGCGCACGATCTCGGAACAGAAGTGGTACGTCTGGGTAAAAAGCTGGCGATAAGGGGCCGAAAGCTGGTAGGTCAAGTCCGAGGAATCGCGCCCTGGGAAGCAGCGCTGACCGTCCCAGCCTTGTTCAATGTCCTTGCGGGTGCGCTGCACAAAGTGCTTAGCAAGCTCGCTGCGCTGCGGTTCGGAGAGCTCGGACAGGTTCCAGTGGCGAAACTCCGGTCTCAGCAGGCCGAGGAGCGAGCGGAACGCCTCTTCGATGCCGCTGTGCGGTGTGGCGGTCAGCAGGATAAGGTGGCGCCGGGGATCTTCGGCAATTTCACACAGGAGGCGGTGGCGCTCCTGCTGGTTGCGGCTGCGTCCGGCGGCCTCGGCGGCACCGTGCACCTCGTCGACGATAACCAGGTCTGGGCAGAAGCGCAGGAAGAGGTGCTTGTTGCGGTCGCTCTTCACCCAATCGAGGCTGATGACGAGAATTGGGAAGTGCTCGTAGATAGTCCTGCCCCGTGGCACGCGCCGCTCCAGGCTCCCCACCGTCCCGGAACGAACGACTGCTGCCTCGAGGTTGAATTTCGTGCGCAGTTCCGCCTCCCAGTGCTCACACAAATACGGCCGGCAAAGCACACAGAAACTGCCAATTGCGCCGCGGTCGCGCAGTGCGCGGGCCACGAGCAAGGCCTCGATGGTTTTGCCCACGCCTACGTCATCGGCGATGAAAAAGCGCACCGGGTCCAGGCGCAGGGCCATGAGCAGCGGCACGAACTGATAGACACGCGGCCGAATGGAGATGCGGCCCAAGGAGCGCAAGGGGGTGGCCCCCTCGCGCAGCGCCAGGCGGGTAGCCTGTCAGAGCAGGTGGGCGCTTGCGGCGTCGCTCAGGTCTGCCTGGGTCGGCGGCGGGAAGAGCGACGGCTCAACTCGCTCTTCCGGTATGGCGGAGGCAACCTCGTTGCTCAAGGCGCGATGAATGGCCACCACCTCCTCGGTGGCCCCCGCAAGCGGTCGCAAGCGAATCACCTCCCCATCGCTGGGTAGCAGCACCCAATCGCGATTGCGGCAGCGCACAATCGTTCCCGGATTCATGCACCAGTCTCCACGACAATCGCCCGGCTCGCCACTTGACCCAGGTCAGGGCAGGTTCTATCGGCCGAGGAGGCGGGCAGCTCATCCCAAGGCCTCGCCCCTGGCCTGGCGCCCCCAAGGGGATCGCGTTTTTCACAACCCCGCCGGGTCGACAAAGAGGTCTATGCACGGTAACTTGTAGGTGAAGCGCACATAGAGCAAGGCGGACACGACCGCCAAAACGACCACCAGCACCTTGAAAGAGACCGTGGGCTTATCTCCCACGAGCCGGTTCTCCAACACCCCACCCATGACGCCGGAGATGTAGGTAACTGCCAGCGCCCAGAGGAGCTCCACGGGCAGACGCTCGAGCTTCCCACAAAGAGCCGGGCCCAGATACCAAATCAGAAAGACCAGCCAGGGCACGACAACCGTTGCCAGCAATCGTGAATACCAAAAGGCCTCCATTTCGCGTATTCGCCTCTTGCTGGCGGCATACTCGATGGCGCTGGCCCCAAGATAAGACCAAAACGCCATCTTCAGGTGCTGAAACACCGATTCATTGGTGCCACAGAAGGGGATGAGGACGGCCCAGTGCGTCAAGTCGTAGAGGAAATGCAGCACAGAGAACAGAACCAGGTAGATGAGCGCCTTCAAGGAGCTGTTCATCTCGGTCACCTCCTGCCCTCGCTGTCAGCCGGCAAAAAGGAGTCCGACGCCCGCCACGGCGACTAAGGCGCCGAGCCAGGCGCGTGACGACGCCCTTTCCTTGTAGACCACCCGCACCACCGGGATGATGAGGATGGGCGTGGTCGCCATGAGCGTGGAGGCGATGCCGGTGGCGGTCAGCTTCACGGAGGTCAACATCAGCCAGCTGCCCAGAAACGGCCCGACAACGCCGCCGCCGGTCATGAAGGCGAGCGCCTGGCGGTTGCGCAGGGCACGCACGCCGGCCTGGGCGCGTCCGGCAACCAGCGCCAAGGCCCACACGCCCACCACTGCGGTGGTCACGCGAATCACCGTGGCAGAGAGCGCATCCAGGCTGTTACCCATGGCCATCTTGGACAACACCAGCCCCACCCCTTGGGCAGCGGCCGCTCCGACACCTGCTGCCACACCTTCGACATTCACCCCCTTGGCGGTCCGGGCAGCGGAGTTCCGCTCGGACACCACCCACACCACTCCGGCCAGAGTGACCACCATGCCGGCCACGGCAAGCGCGCTGAGGCGTTCCTGGAGCACCATTCGCGCCGCGACTGCCGCCACCGGCGGCGCCAGCGTGCTCAGCAAAGTGGCAAGGCGCGGCCCTAAGAGCACCACTGAGCGAAAGAACAGCGCGTCGCCCATGGCCAGGCCGAGAAAGGAGCTGGCGGTAAGCAGCGCCACTTGGCGCGACGTGGCCCAGGTGGGCCAAAGCACGCCACGGCTCAGGAAAAGGGTGGAGACAAGGAAGAACGCCCCCATGGGAATGCGCAGCAAGTTGGTGGCGAAGGCACCGACCCGCTTGCTCGCCTCGCCAAACAGGGTCGTTCCCAGCGCCCAACAGGCGGCAGTAGCCAGCGCAGCCAATTCGCCCACGTGCTATGCCTTCCCTCTGCGCTCGCCCTTGAGGTTGCCAGCTGTGCTCAAGCACCCCTCCCGTTGCTCACGCGGCGGGCTTCCTGCTTGGCCACAGGGATTTCCACGATGGCGCGTGTGCCCACCCCCACCTGGCTTTCCAGATAGAAGCGGCCTCCATGGGACTCGACAATCTGCTTGACGATGGGCAAACCGAGGCCGGTCCCCTCCCCCTCTGCCTTCGTGGTGAAAAAGGGCTCGAAGATCTTGTCCTTGATCTCGTCGGGAATCCCCTGGCCATTGTCCTCGATCACCATGCGCACAAAGTTGCCGTCTTCCGTCAAAGAGGTGGAGACGGTGAGCGCGCCATCGCTCTTCATGGCGTGGGCAGCGTTGATCTCCAAGTTGCGGATCACTTGCTCGATCTGGTTGCGGTCGCCGCACACCGCCGGCAGATTTGGCGCAAAGTGCTTCTCAATGCGGAAGCGCTTCAGCACCCCGCTGAGCACCAGTGTGTCGGTGGTGTCCGCCAGTACCTCGGTCAGGTCCATGCTCTGCAGTTGGGGCCGAGCCGGCTTGCTCAACGACAGCAGGTTGCGGCCGTGGAGCGCCACCTTCTCCAGGTGGGTAAGCAGGCGCTGGCCTATCTTTCGCCCTTCTTCTGGGTTGTCGGCGCGGCGCAGCAGGAGCTGCGTTTCCACCAGCAGGCCGCTGACCAAGTTGTTGAGCTCGTGGCCGATGCTGCCGGCGATCACACCGAGGGTGGCCTGCTTCTCTGACTGGATGAGCTGCTCCTGCGCCCTCTTCTGCTCGGTAATGTCCTTGTAGATGAGCGAGACGAACTGCACCGTGCCGTCGTCGCCGAGGATGGGTGTGGCCGAGATGAGGACGCTGCGCGGCTGGCCGTCCTTGGTGTAGCGCACCGCCTCGTAGACGCGCACCGCCTTGCCGGCGCGAATCTGGCTGTTGACATAGTCACTGGAAGGGCCGACGTCCGGCCGGATGATCAGGTCATCCAGGGTCTTGCCCAACGCCTCCTGTTCGGTGTAGCCGAACACCTCCTCGGCGCCCTTGTTCCAGGAGAGCACACGCAGGTTGCGGTCCACGGTCATGATGGCGTCCGTTGCGCCGTCCACGATGGAGCGGTACAGGTGCTCGGACTTGCGCAGGTCGGCGGTCATTTCGGCAAAAAGGTCGCGGAGCCGGGCAGCATATTCGGCCAGCTCTCGCTCATACTTCTGTGCCTTACTTGCGGATGTCACCACTGCTTGCACCTCGAAAAGATAGGGAAACCCCGCGGCGCAGCGCGGGGACGTGTTCACGGTCACTGCAAAGTAGCAAAATCGCGCAGGAAAATCAAGCAGAAATGTGTGCCGTTGCGGCTGCGCTCGGAGCCATCGCCACTGTTGGCAGCCCGGAAAAATGTCTTGACAATGGCTCGGCCACCGTGCATTTGCGCACGGCCCGGCAGCAAGGCGAGGACGGCACGAACCTGGAGAGGAAGCTCGTGTCCAAACCTCGAACCGGTGCTGTACGCCCCGCACATGCGGCAGGCTAACTCGGCCGCTCGCTGCGTGGTGCCTTCCCCTCGGGTACACGCGGCATGGCTCCTTCAAGCCGGGCCAAGCCCCTGGATCGGCTACGCATTGGCACGAGACGAGAAGACCTGCCCGAGCCAACTCGCGCACCACAGGGGAGGGAGCAGGGTGCAACGACTCTGTGCTGGCTGTTGCGCACAATGTGCTGCTCATTGCGGTTTTCATCCTTCGCGCACGGCACATGGTGCTGCTGGAGCACCTCGGCTGGACGCATCTTCTCTTGGCCATGCCTGCGGCCTGTGCCCTGCTTCTCGCGCGCGGTCAGCCGCTGGGAGTGCAATACACCGTTTTCCTGAGCATGCTCTTGGCGTTTGGCTTTCGAGGATCTGTTTGGCTTGTGCCGCGCCTTCCCTTCGGCCAGGAGTGGAGCCTGTTGGCGCCGTATCTCATGGTGTACTTTGCCATGAGCTTTGGCTTCGTGGTCATGAGCTGGGAAACCTGACCCACGCAGGGCCTAGTCATGCTCGTGCTCTTTGTGCTGCAGATAGAGGCGAACATTGTCACCCATAGGCCGTATACACGAGCAAATCGCCAGGTTCAGGAAGTTTACCTGCACTGAGGGAGGGAAAAGAGGGCACGAACAAGGGCGAAGGGCTCCGGGTCTGCGGCGGAGTCGGGTTCGGCGCTCCACAGGTTCATCGATGGCCTGCGACACCTTGCCGCCTCTTTGGCTCTGCAGCCGCACGAGTATCAATCCCGGCGGCGGCTCGGTAGTCTGCCCCTTCTGAGCATCAACCTCGGGCCGGAGACTCCTGACGGACAGCTCCGCCATGCGCGGGGCATCATCGCCATCGGCACCAAGGCCACGGGCGTGGTGGCGATCGGCATCTTCTCGGCAACCGGGGTCTTGGCGCTGGGCTTTCTCACCCTCGGAGTGGCAGGAGTAAGCATCGCCGGCGCGGGCCTGCTTACGGTGAGTGTGTTCGGCATAGGCGGGGTCAGCGTATCCGCTCTGGCCATCGGCTACGTGGCGATCGGCGTGTTGGCGGTGGGCATGCGCGCCCTCGGCGTGGTGGCCATCGGGCGCAGCGTGCGCACTCTGTTCGGCTTCCTGCGCTGAAGCGCCTTGCCAATTCTCGCCACCTGCCTGGCCCAGGCCTTTTCTGAGCTGGGGAGAACCCAAACGTGGGGAAACAGGCGCTCTCGGCGCACAGGTCGGCTGCGCCATGTCGCCGGCGCGAGCCTGTCCGCCTGTGTGCCGTTCCCTCGCGCTGGAGCGGATCACAAACGAAGCGCCTCGCTGGCAAAATCAGCGGGCACTTGCAGGCTTCGAAGGTCACGACACGCTGGCGTGCATAACGAACACGGGGGCGGTAGCGACCGACGCCGCGCCCTCAGCCTGCGCAGGCCCACTGTGGCGACTCCCCCGGAGCCGGAAAGCCAAAGATATGGGCCTTCACGGGAGACTTGGCGCTAATCGTGGAGAAGGTGGGCTTTTCTCCCTCTGGCCGTTGCGCCAAAGTCCTCGGAAAGCCTGGCCAGGGCTTGGTTCCCTCCTTGAGCCCGTGCGGCTTCGAAATAGGCGCCTCCCCTGTTCAGCAGGCCCCTTGCTGCCTCATCTGCTCCCGTGTGTAGTCGATGACCTGTTGCAGGATCTCGTCGAGGCCAAACTTGGGCTGGTAGCCGATGAGTTGCCGGATCTTGGTCAAGTCCGGCACACGCACGCGCATGTCCTCAAACCCGGCCTCATAAGCCTTCTCGTAGGGGATGTAGACAATCTCCGAGCTGGAGCCTGACAGTCGTTTGATGCGCTCTGCCAACTCGGCAATGGTGATCGCCTGGTTGTTGCCGACATTGTAGATCTGCCCCTCTGCGGCCGGATGCTCTGCCAAGGCAATGAGCGCCTCCACCACGTCGGCGACATAGGTGAAGCAGCGCACCTGCGAGCCGTCGCCGTACACGGTGATGGGCTCGCCGCGCAGGGCCTGGCCTACCATGCGCGGGATCACCATGCCGTAGCGTCCGGTCTGCCGCGGGCCCACGGTGTTGAACAGCCGCGCAATGACCGTGCGCAACCCCTTCTGCTTGTGGTAGGCGAGGGCAAGGAACTCGTCGATGCCCTTGGAGGCCGAGTAGCTCCAACGGCTCTTGGTGGTGGGCCCCAACAACCGGTCGTCGTCTTCCTTGAACGGCACCGCTTCGCTCTTGCCGTAGATCTCCGAGGTCGAGGTGATGAGCACCTTCCGCAGGTAGCGGTTAGCCAAGCGCAGCACCACATGCGTGCCTAAGATGTTCGTCTCGATGACCTCCACCGGCTTGCTGACGATGAGTTCGACCCCCACCGCCGCAGCCAGATGGTAGATGATGTTGCACTCCGACACCAGCCGGTCCATCACCGTCTCGTTGAGGATGGTCTCCACGGCCACGTGGAAGCGCGGATTGTCCCGCAAGTGCTGGATATTCTTGAGCGTGCCCGTGGACAGGTCGTCGATGGCCCACACCTCGTAGCCGCGGCGCAGCAGCTCCTCGCAGAGGTGCGAGCCGATAAACCCTGCGCCGCCCGTCACTAATATGCGCATACGCACTCCTCTCCTGTTCAGTCCTCTTCCTTGGATACCCTTCTCTGCTGCCGGATGTGCATCAGGGAAACGATAATGGCAAAGATGACGAGCTCATTCAGGAGCACCAGCACGCTCTGCCAGACGTTGAGGCTGGGCAAGAGCGCGGCCCCCACGCCCACGCCAAAGGTCACCAGGTACAAGAAGAGCACTGCCTGCCTGGGCGTCATACCCATGTCCATCAGCCGGTGGGAGAAGTGGCAGCGGTCGCCGACCCAGATCGGGCGCCCTTCGCGAAGACGGATAAACACCACGGAAAACGTGTCGAAGAGAGGCACCCCAAGCACCAACAGCGGCAAGATGACCGGCAATAGGCCCGGACTGCCTGGCACCACGTACGAGCCCACCAGGGTCAGACAGGCAACCACATAGCCCATGAACAGGCTGCCCGCGTCGCCCATGAAGATGCTGGCCGGGTAAAAGTTGTAGCGCAGGAAGCCCAACACCGTGCCTACCAGGGTGGCAAGCATCAGCGCGGTGAAGACCTGACCTTGCAGCGCCACCACGGCAAAGAGCACGCTGGCGGCGATCGCAGCAATCCCGGCGGCCGCACCGTCGGTGTTGTCCAAGAGGTTGAAGGAGTTGGTTATGCCCACGATCCAAAGGAGCGATATGAGACAGTCCAAAGCCACGCCCGGCATAAAGCTGGTGCGTATGCCCACGGCATTGGCCACGAGGGCAGCCACGGTCTGCCCGGCAAGTTTCACCCGCGGTGAAAAGTGGATGCCGGTCAGGTCGTCGGCCGTGCCGACGCCCGTGACCACAGTGGCGCCCAGGAGAATGCCAAGCACCTTGGGCAAGACATGGCGCAAGCGGGAGCTCTGCGCCATGAGCGGCGCCAGATGCTCCGCCACCAGCGGATGGGAGCCCAGCAAGAAGAAAAGGCCGATGTTCGCCAGCACGACAAGGACAAAGGTCGCGTACATGGCAACGCCGCCCAAGAGCGGCATAGGTCGCGCGTGCGCCTTGCGCGAGATGGGCCGGTCGAGTACTCCCAAGTGCAAGGCAACACGCCGGCAGCACGGCACCAGCAGCAGTGCCAGCCCCAGCGAGCTGAGCAGCACGTAAGCATAGAGCAAGGCTTTGAACTGCCAAGTCATCGCACAAGCGCCTCCAAAAGGTGTGCCAGCCTCTCGGCCTGGGCGCGGCGCGAAAAATGCCGCTCCGCGTAGCGCCTGCCGTTAGCCCCCAAGCGGCGCGCCAGACTACGGTCTTTTGCCAGGCGCACGATCGCCCGCGCAAGGGCCTCGGCATCCTCGGGTTCCACAAAGACTCCCCCCTGAGCCTCTTCCAGCACGCGGCGTGCTTCCCCGTCCACCGCCAAGAGCACCGGCCTGCTGCAGGCCCAGGCGTCGAACATCTTGGAGGGCAAGGCGCCCGTGAAGAGTGGCTTCTTCTTCAGCGGCACGATGCAGGCATCTGCTGCCGAGATGAACTCCGGAATGCGCTCACGGGGCACCTCGTCCAGGAGAAGCAGATTGGCAAGCCGCCACTGCTGCGCCAAGGCGCGCACGCGCTCCTTGATCGGTCCCTCGCCGACAAGGACAAAGCGGATGTGGGACTGCTGCTTCAAGAGACGGGCCGCTTGACATAGCACTTCCATCCCCTGGGCAATGCCGAAGATGCCGGCATACATGACCACGAATTCGTCCCTCAGGCCCCACTCGGTGCGCACCCGCTGGCCACGGTCATAAAACAGTTCGGTGTTCGTGCCGTTAGGGATGAAGACCAGCTTCTCCTCAGCAACGCCTCGGGCACGGAGCACGTCGAGGATGCCTCTGGTCACCACCGGCACAGCCAGCGCGTTCCGGTAAAGGGCCATCTCCAACTTTTCGGCCAAGCGGGCATAGGCACGGCTGCGTATCTCGCCCAGCTCCACTGCCGAGAGTGGCCACACATCCCGCACCTCGAAGACAAACCGCGTGCGGCGAGTACGCGCGATGATCAGGCCCGCTGCCCCGGCGAAGAGAGGCGGCGAGGTGGCAAAGACCACGTCGTAACGCTTGCGCTCAAGCATGCCTGCCAGCGAGGCCATCACGGCAAACGACAAGTAGAACGCCAGGCGCGTGGCAAAGGTCTTGTGCGGCGAAGTCATCACCCAGACGCGCAAGACCTCTACGCCCTCAAGCTTTTCGCGCACCGCTAATTTGCCCCGGTAGCCCGCGTGAATGACCCCCTTCGGGTGGTTCGGCACCTCGGTCAGGACCGTCACCTTGTGCCCCATGCGCACCAAGTTCGTCGCCATCTCGTAGGCGCGATTCTGCGTGGCCCCCACCTCCGGGGGGAAGTATTGCGAAAGATAGAGGACGTTCACGTCAGCCCAGGTAGATTCCTCGATGCCGCAGAAGCTTCTTTCTCTCAGAACACTGGCCCATGCTATCGCGCCACCACGGCCTTGCCAATCACCGCCACCTGTTTTCCCTCCTGCGTCGCAGTGACTTTGTAGAGGTACACGCCGTTGGCCAGTTCGTCGCCGTCCTCGTCCCGACCGTCCCAATGCACGCGGTTGAAGCCGGCTGCGCCTGGCGCGTCGCGCAGCGTCTTGATCAGCCTGCCGGCCAGGGTGTAGACGCGAATGTTCACCTCGTCTGCCGGCGCGGTGAGTACATAGCAGAAATCTGTGCCCGCGCGGAACGGGTTCGGGAAGTTCACCACCTCGCGCAGTTCCAGGCGCTCAGCCACCTGAAAGTCCACGCGAAGGTGGGAGGTATTGCCGTTCGGGTCGGTGAACAGCACCTCTATCTCGTGGCGGCCCGTGTTCAAGGTCGGCTGGCACACAACGGAGCCTTTCAGGCGCTGGTCGCCGGCAGGGTCGGGCGGCAGAAGCTGCAAACGGGGCTCGACACCTGCGAAGGAGAGGCGATTCCCGTCCAGGAGAAGGTGCAGGCCAGAAGTGTCGGTGAGGGCCCCTCCGGTATTGTCGTACAGGCGCACCAGAATCTGCGGGCGAGCACTGACGAACTCACCCGCGGCAATGGCACGACCGTCCGCGAGCAGCTCGATGGCCGGCGCGAGCGAATCCCTTAGCACCTCCACGAGGCAGGACTGATTGTTGTTGAATTCAACCGGCTCGCCGATCTGGTCGGCTGGATCGACCTTGGCGCGGAGCTCGTAACTGCCTGCCAGCCGCGCAGTGGGCCACACGCGCCGCACGACTGCGGCGCTGTCCGGAGCAAGGGGACGTCGCAGCGTGTCGGCGCCGAACAGCTCCTCCTTGGCCTGGCTGACCTGGCTCCACCAAACCACCACCTTTTCCGCAGGAGCGTAGCCGAGGTTGTGCAATTCGAGCTCGAGCTGCACAGGGTCGCCAGCCACCACACTGCCGCTCGGCGCCACCCGGAGGGGAAGCGCCGCCAGCTCCGCTGCGGGGGTAAAGGAGGTGGCCCACCACTGCAGAGTAGGCGACCAGCGGCCGTCGCTGGTGGATAGCTCGGCGCGCACCCTCAGCAACCTGAAGCGTTGCGCATCAAGCTGGCTGAGGTCAAGGGTTCCCTGTGCGCCACTGCCCTCTTGCACGGTCAGCCAGGTACCTGAGGTCCGGTCGTAGGCCTCCACGGCTACCGCCACCGCCGTGCAGGGAGCCGGCTCCTCTGCCTGCCATTGCACTTTCTGCCAGCGGGTAGCCGGGCCGATGAGTGGCGACTGCAGAGTCCCTTGGGCAATGTGGAAGAATAGGCTGTCCTGTAACACCGCCACACCCTGGCCGCGCTTCACCAGCTTCTCGGGTACACTCCCGGGCGCCGCGCCCTTCGTGCCGATGATGGCCCAGGAGTCGCGGGCCCCCACCTGTCGACAGAGCGCGCTCCCTATCGATTCCAGCGCCTGGTATGCCGCCTCGTTCATGCTGCGGCTGCCCTCATCGGCAATGGCTGCCAGGACAAGCATGCCTTCCGGTATCTGCGCCACAAACCCGGCCAGCCGCTGCGCCTCAGCAGGCGACTCGTAGGTGTCGAAGGCCATGGCCTGGATCACCTGCCCGTTACCTGGATGCACGACGGCCACGTTGTGGCCACGTCCTTGGGCCAGCGCCGGGCTGCCGCCAACCAAGAGCCGCGCGTACTGCCCGTCGTTGTACCCTGCCGATTCGACCCGCAGAACCACCTTTCCCTGCGCCAGCCGCACCCCTGTGGCCGTCTGTTCTGCCCCCTGAAAAGCGCCCGCATCTACCTGCACGGGAAAGTACTGCTGCCAGCGCATCTCTCTGCCCCCATCGGCAAGAGTGAAGGATGTTGCTCGCCAAGGCCCAGGCCCGCTTGCATAGACGGCCCTTGCCCTCCAGCAGTAGCGCCGTCCGGCAGCAAGCGGCGCAGGCGTCCATCGCGTGGAAAGTGGGCCAGGCGGAATATCCGGGGAGGGCTGCAAAGCCCCAGACGAAAACTCCGCCGTCGTATCCAGTTCGAATTGCACGTAGTGAGGCGCCCCTGAGGCGGACAGCGGCGTGAGGACCTCCAGCGTCGGGGGAGCGCCGAGGAGCGCATGGGGGAAAGGCTTGAGCAGCACCACCTCCACGGCGCGCACAGGCACGCGGATGGTGGCGCGGTTGTTCGTCTCCAGCGCCTCGCGGATGCTGTCGTCCGGATCGACCACGGCCTCCAGATCAAAGCTCCCCCCGCGTCCCCCCAGGCGCCAGGCAAACAAAGCACAGTCCTGCCACCCCAAGGCAGGCAGGAGCTTTGGGGTGTCCACGGGAAATGCGCCGGTTCCCGGTGACCGTGCCCAGAGCCCCACCTGCACAGGGCCAGGTGTGGCCAGCCCAAAGTTGTGCACGCTGACTGCCACCTGCACCAAAGAGTCCTCTTCAGTGGGCGTGGCAGGAGTCAGAGAGAAATCAGCAGGCTCGACTACCAGGTCCGGCAGCGAGGGCAACGCCAAGTCTGTAGCCGGGTCGCCAAGGAGCGAATACTGTAGAATCACGTTCCTGGTGAACTGACTATTGCCGAGGCTTTCCCACAGGCGCAGCTTTGCCAGAGTGGTGGCGGCGCCCAAGAGGTGCACGGTATCGACGAGCGCGGCGCGGAACAGATTGGTTACCAGCACCTGGTCGTGGAAGAGGTAGCTCCATCCGGTCGTGCCCCAGAAGGCGACGGCTCCGCTCTGCGGCAGTGCGAGGAACTCCTCCCCGAAGCAGTTGGTGTAGGGATTGGCAAAGCGGGCCGTGTGGCAGGTCAGGCTGGTCACGAATGGATAGCGCCCCTGGTTGTGCAGCTCCTGCAAGTCGGTGGAGCTGAACACCAGGTCCCAGGTGCCGGTGCCTGCGTGTCCCACGAAATTCGCCCACAGCACCCCGCTGTTGAGAGCCGCCAGGATGTCGTCGCGATGCTCCCCCTGGAAGTACCCTTGGGAGGTCTTGCTTATCACCACGGGTCGGCAGGAGGCCGGCGGCTTAGCGATGATCGAGTCGACGAGCAGCCGCGACTGCTGGGCGAACTGCTGTTGCTCCCAAGTGTCGAAGCCGCCGTTGATGAGCAACACGTGCTTTTTCCACGCTGCGGGTGTGCTGTCCGCTTCGTAGGCGATGATCTTGCGCACGATGCGCTCGGCCTGCTCCGCGCTCTCCGCAGGAATCCGTCCCACAAAAAGGTCCGGCATAAAGTCCTCTGGGCCATCGGTGCAGGCGAACCAGGCATCGCTCACCGGATTTCCGAAGGTCGGCACATAGTCCTTCTTCACCGTCTGCGCAAGCAAACCCTTTGGGTCCCAGCACGCATCGCCAAGCAGGAGGAGGAAGCGTGGGGGCCGCTGCCAGTGGGCCGTGGCGTGCTCGATGAGCAGTCGGATGGCAGCGGGCTCGGCCAGACCATAGGTAAACTCGTCGTACACATCCTCGATGAACACAGTCGCGACGGCGAAGCCGTTGTGCGCCCGCCGGAATGCGGCCAGCTCTTCTGCGGCAGCCGCAAAGCGCGGGTGGGTGATGAGCAGATAGTCGGCAGCGTTCTGCGGCGAGCGCAGGTGCGAGGGCTGATCCAGCACAATGCGCGCCGGCCTTCTCAGGGCGTTCAGGTCGGCTGCCACGAGGTGGAGGGCAGCACCCGAGGAATCGCGGAATACCGCAGTCACTCCTCTGCCGCCTGAGGGAAAAGAGACTACCTCGGCCAGGCGCACAGGCCCCGTGCGTGCGGGGGCTAAGGCCTCGGGCACGGAGCCTGGAGCCGCGCCTTTTCGCCCGATCAGGGCCCAGGAGTCGCGCGCGCCCACCTGCCGCGTGAGGGCGCTGCCCAAGCTCTCCAAGGCAGTGTGCGCTCGCGGCGTCATGGCCACGCTCCCCTCATCGCGGATGGCCACCAGTACCACCGTACCGCTGGGCAGACGCTCCACGTAGGTCGCCATGCTATCGGCATTCGCCTGAGAAGCATAGGTGTCGAAATTCTTCTTGTCCAGGACTTGCCCGCTCTGGCCGTCCAGCACGAGCAGATTGTGCCCGCGGCCACCGCTCCACAGGGGCTGGTCGTCCTGCCAAAACTCGGCGCGGTTGCCATCGTGGTAGCCGGCAGAGAGCACAACAAAACGCGCCCACCAGCTCGTCGAACGGCGGACATCCGTGAGCACACGCCCCTTGCCCACGTCGACGATGAGGATGCTGTCAGAAGAAAAGCCCTGGATGGCGATGTTTCGCGGCGCTCCGCTGCCAGGGAGGTAGCCAGCGAACCGCCCTGCCAACGCCTGGGGCCGACGCGGGTACACGAGCTCAATCCAGTCGAGGTAGAATTGGTCGATCACCGCACCGGTATTGCCGACCGAGGCAATAGCGAGGTCGTTCAGGGTGCGCGCCCCAGCGGTGGGGACGGTCGCCTCGAGAAGGATGAGCTGCCGATTATCAAACCAAACATCGGCGGCCAAGCGACCATTGAACCAGAGGCGCGCATGGTGGTCTGGGTTCGCCTGGTCCAGCGTGGTGCCGCGCAGGCGCACCATCAACCGCAGGGCATCCCCTTCAAAGGCCAAATCCGGCAGCGGCACCTGTACGCTCAGCGAATCCCCCGGGTTAAAGAAGTGCCACACCCACCCTTCGCCGGGCGTGGCAAAGGTGTTGTGCACCTCGGCATCGCTGTCACCCTGGTAGTAATGTCGGTCTTGTTCAAGGTGCAGGGTGTCGGTGAACCAGTAGAGGAAATCCTGCCCGGCAGGCGCTGCCACGGCTGCGGCCAGCCGCCTCCCTATCGATCCTCCCCAGCTCAGCCAGTAGACATTGGTGTCCGACTGCGCCGCAAAATAGCTAGTGTCGCCACAACGGCGCTCGGCAGGAAAGAGCAGCCAATCGTCCGCGTCGAACAGGCCATCGCCGCCATCGGCCACGTGCAGAGCTATCTCCTCGCCCCTGTGGTACAGGCGCAGCGTGCTGGCTGCCACCCCGCCGGCAGGAATGCCCAACCGCTGTAGATCGCGGCCGTAGACCACGTAGAGCCCTTGTTCCACCAGCAACAGCTTGCAGTAGGGCCGCGTCGGATCGTACCAGCCATAGTCGTCCTGAGGAGCACCTCGGGGCAACGGCCTCGGCACCTCCCTGCCGCGCAGGAGGTCAGCCGCGACGCGTTTCACCTCGTCCCCCACAGGCGCCCGCTGCAGGGAGGTCTGCTCTGCACTCTGCCACTGCAGGCGGAGGCGCGCCCGCTCGACAAGGCGCATGCTCCCCGTGGCCGCATCATAGCGCAGCGGATGCACCGCCACCCGGACGAGCTGGTGACCGGCCACCGTGGCCATCCCGTCGAGCATGGCAAATGGCCTTCCCGCAACCGGGTCCCCTTGACTGTATGGCGCAGAGGCGACAAAACGATGGCTCACACGGCTGATGCCCTCGGGGCCCTGCTCTTGGCCAAGCACGGCACACGGCAGGCGGTAGTTCCCGGCAACGGGTGTGGAACTGCTGTCCGCGACGACCAAGGTGACCCTCGCCCCGGGCGGGACCTCCACCGCCAGGCCGGCCACTGGCAGGGCCAAAGCCCCGTGGACAATGTCTATGGGCAGATCGCCGAGCAGAGGCAAATGAGCCTCTTCCCCCCCATCCAGCAAGCGCTCGAAGCGAAGCGCGGGGGCCGCCCATTCCAGCACGCAGTAGTTCGCTCCCCGCTCGACCATGTGCAGCGGAGGCTGTCCGGCGGAGGACAATGCGGCTGCCAAGCAAAGCAAGCTCAGCACGGCGGCTCTATGTGCGCGTACGGCAGTCACCTTTTCCGATCAAGAACCCTTCCCTTGCCCGAGGTATAGGTTGCGCTGCAAACCGTGCTCTCGGTCGCCGGGTCTTTCATTGCGTCAAAAGATAGCACTATTTTCCGAATCTGCAAAAGTCTTTTTGCGACTCCCAAGGGGACCACCTTGGGGACTCGCCCTTCGGGCGAGCATGAACCTACCGCGTTGGGGATAGGCCCGCTGCACCTCGGGAAGGCTGGCCCCCATGGTCTCCCTGGCCGCATGCTCCCTTCCCGGGCCTGCGAGAGCCTCCCGGAGGTTAGCCCTCGGGAAATCTCGAATCTCGGGAACCACGTCTGCGTGGACACGTCACGCCTTCGCGCGCCAGTAAGAACCACCCGCAGGTTGCCCCCTCCTGTTTTCTTGCTTCTCCGCCCCAGCCAGCCGCACCGGGGTCACCCTTGCGGTCGGGATTGGAACCGGTGCAAGAACCGGCAAACCCACCGTGCTCCGGAGTGGGGTGCGACCGCCAGCTTCGCTCGAGGAGCGGTAAGGGAGAAGCGAAGTTAAAGCGGAGTTAAAGTCGAATTAGAGTGGAGCAAAGGTCGAAGAGACCCCGGTGCAAGGGATGACCGTGACAGGCTCGAATAGACAGAATAGGGATTCGGAGAGGCCGATGGGCCGTGAGTTGGGGAAACATTAGCGTGGCACGACCCAGGAGGCTGACCCGCTGGCTTGTCTAAAGAGCCCGTGCGCAGTCGCGCTGAGCAAATTGCTTGAAAAACGTAACGACGCTTGACAACTCTTTGGGCTGCGCACAAAGGGAAGTTGCGAACGGGCCCTCCACGCGCATCGGGAGAACGGAGGTGGGAAGTTTGAGCCAATTGCGGCCCTACGGCGGGGGCGAGCAGTCACCTGCCGGGGTATGGCCATTGCCTGGAACCTGTCGCGGGCGGCCACCGTGAAACCCTGTGTTGCGGCCCTCCCCACCCGGCAAACCACTGGCAAAGCAGTCGAGGCCTGCGACGCCGGTTAGCCCACCCGCCGCAATCGCATCAGCAAATCAGTCCCACGTCTTTTCTTAAGAAGCGGCATGCAATCTGAGGGAGCAGCGCGGTCGGAAGGAAGGGGCCGCGCCCCCGGAGCATCGGGTGGTCTCGGCCATGACGTTAGAAGTACGGCCGACCCGGCAGTTCGCCGCGTCCCCTGGGCAGCATCGCGAGAAGATGATAGCCTCCCTTGCGCTTCCCATCGACAACGGCCTTGCGGAGGCAATGAATGCCAGTGCCAAGGCGACGAGCATGAGGGCACGGGGCTAGAGGTCCCCAGTGGTCTATTCTA
The DNA here is from genome assembly GCA_024655945.1 of candidate division KSB1 bacterium. Classification (NCBI taxonomy): domain Bacteria; kingdom Pseudomonadati; species Candidatus Zhuqueibacterota bacterium. Next base: position 842 of record JANLFK010000018.1, on the reverse strand, counting down.
CCCTGTTGCTCCACTGTGCTGGCCGCCTCAAGATGCCCACGTTTGTAGACAAGTTCGCGTGAGGGGCCAAACAATGTTGGGCCAGGTTATGCAAGAACAGTTGGGGCGCGCGCTGTCATTCATGGGATCTTAACAGATTATTGGCTCGGCGTCCTTGACATAGAAACACAGTCGCTACCTGGACAAAACCAGGCAATCAGATAGCTCATCGTGTAAGGCTTGCTTCTTTTCAGTGAAACCTGCCAAAAGGTATCCTATTGATAGAATCGCCCCTGACAGAAATTTCCCAAAGAAGCGAGCGGTAGCCCGTGCCAAGGATATCCTTTGGCCTTGCAGGTCGGAGACATATAATAGCCCTACTGCCAGTTTGCCTATAGTGGCCTGGAGCGGTGAACTCTCCATACCACTGAAGTAAGCCCACGTAACCACGATGGACATCAGTAACGTAGAGATTGCAACGTACTGCTCTACGCTATGGTAACCATGGTACTCAGTGATAAGGGCATACAGTTGCGTCCGCAATTGACCGGCGAACAGGTTAAGGGCAAAGGCTATTACGGCTCCATCGATTACAGTGGCGGCAAAGCGTCGCCAAAAGCCTCCGTACTTTAGGTCGCTCATTTGGCACCTCCTTATCGCTATTCACAGCTTCTCTGCCTGACAACGGGCGAAAGCACGTTTGAGCGGTTGTGGGGCTTCTGCGCACTGCATTTACCAACTCTAACAGGGCTCAAAACAGAAATAGGCTCCTCGCCAGAATTTGTGCAGGATATCCTTGAAGTAAATGCTTGAAAGGCATGAGAGATATTCGTAACTTTTGGGCCGTTTCGCAGCACCCAGAG